>JBFMBQ010000549.1:0-3303 GCA_040755115.1 bacterium | reverse complement strand
AGGAAAAATCTGTGTCTATCCGTGTTCATCTGTGGTTCATGTCTTTTTCAACAGCATTTTGAAATGGGATTTGGTTCGTCTATGACCACCCGTCTTCTTTCTCAAAACTCACCTTGCAATAGAGCCTGATCAATCTACAAGGAATATCCTGCTCTAAAAGTTCAATATCGTAAGCAGTTGAAATCGTGAGGGTGATTTTAGTAGACATGCACACCCTTCTCTACGAAATGAGTCGGGATGTGTTCCCTCCCAGTAAGTTCTCTTGCTTTGTCTATAACTTCCCTTAAATTTTCGCCTGAAGCCACCACCCTCTTATCAACAACTGCAATCCACATATTCGGATACTGCCTGGAAAGTTCGGTGATATTCTCATCAATCCATTTGTCATCTTCCCAGAATTCCTTCGGGGGTGAAGTGGGAACTGATCTTGTTACCATTTTGTTACCTCCTGTATATCAAGATTATCAGAGAAAAATCAATGTGTCAACGAAATACAAGACGCTTCGCAGTATGGGCTTGATGGGTTGTTAAAAAAGGGAAGATTCGGCTGAACCTGTTATTCCTTTAAAATCTGTGTCTATCCGTGTTCATCTGTGGTTCATGTCTTTTTCAACAGCCTATCCAGACCCCAATCCTCCAATAATTGTCTCCTGAAACACAAGTTTGATAAACCTCATTTTTCCTTATATAATCTCTACAAGTAATGGCAAAAATGAAAGCACTGATCCTGAGCGGCGGCAAGGGCACGCGCCTGCGCCCCATTACCTTCACGAGCGCAAAGCAACTGATCCCCGTGGCGAATAAGCCGATACTGTTCTACGGCATTGAGGCAATCGTCAGCGCGGGCATAAGCGACATCGGCATCATCGTGGGCGAAACGCATGAGGAAATCAAGGCGGCGGTCGGCTCCGGCAAAAAATGGGGCGCAAAAGTAACCTACATATATCAGGAAGAACCGTTAGGGCTTGCTCACGCCGTGAAGATCGCCGAGCCGTTCCTTAAAGACAGCCGCTTCGTGATGTATCTGGGGGACAACATCATCAAGGACGGCATAAACGCGCTCGCAAGGGAATTTGAAAAAAACCGACCGAATTCGCAGATACTCCTCGCACATGTTCCGAACCCGTCTCAATTCGGCGTGGCGGAATTAAAAAGCGGAAGGATCGTCTGCCTTGAAGAAAAGCCGAAAAAGCCGCGCAGCGACCTCGCGCTTGTCGGCGTCTATATGTTTGACAGCAGCATCTTCCGCGCGGTCAACGCCATAAAACCTTCCCGGCGCAACGAATACGAAATCACCGACGCCATCTCGTGGCTCATTGACAACGGCTACACCGTTGAGCCGCACATCATTGAAGGCTGGTGGAAGGACACGGGCAAACTTGAAGACCTGCTTGAGGCGAACCGCATCATGCTTGAAATATACGAAAGGGAAGTTAAAGGAAAAGTTGACAGATATTCCAGCGTTGAAGGCAGAGTCGTTGTTGACAAAGGCGCGAGGATAATCGGCAGCGTTGTGAGAGGTCCTGCGATAGTGGGTTCGGGCGCGGTGATCAGGGATTCCTACATCGGTCCCTTCACCTCCATCGGCAGGCGAGTTGAGATTACTAACAGCGAGGTTGAACACAGCATAGTTCTTGACGATGCACAGATTGAGAACCTCGGCAGGCGCATGGAAGGAAGTTTGATCGGCAAGAACGCTAAGGTAAAAAAATCGGACGGTCTTCCCGCAGCCTACCGCTTCATGCTCGGCGACAACAGCGAAGTCGGAGTGTTGTAAAGAATTTAATCATGGAGGCACGGAAAAGAAGAAGTGAGACGGGAGATGTGAGAAGTGAGACGAAAAAAATAATCTCACACAATATCAAAGTTCAAAGATCAAATGTCAAATGAATGACAAAGATCAAATGACAAAGATAATTTCAAATTTCAAATGTCAAAGATCAAACTATAAATTTTGCATTTGGATTTTGACATTGATTTGACATTTGGGTTTTGACATTTGACATTAATTTATGGCTGCAATCGCTTTTTTTGATGCCGATGATACCCTCCTGAAAGGCACTTCAGGCATTATGCTCGCCAAACTGCTCCTGCTTCACAAAGGCGAGCGGATTGAGCCGAAGTATGCATGGGAACTCCTCAAGATATATTTTCAATCCAAATTCAAGGCATTCAAATACGATACAATAGTTGAATACGGACTGGGACGATTTGAAGGTCGCTCGGCGGCGGAACTTGAGGATGTCTGCGTTGAATGCTTTGACCGCTATATGGTGAAAGCCATATACCGCGGCGGCTGCAAAGAAATAAAAAGACACCAGCGCATCGGCAACCGCGCAGTGCTTCTGACCGCCAGCATCAAACCGCTGATGGAGATGCTCGGCGAATATCTCGGCATGGACGATGTGATCGCCACCGAGCCGATCATTGAGGACGGCGTTATGACCGACCGCGTGGAGAAACCCTTCTGCTACGGCGACGGCAAGCGCGTCCTTGCACAGGAATATGCCGACCGCTTCGGCATCCCGCTCAGTGATTGCTATTTCTACTCCGACAGCATTTCCGACCTGCCGCTGCTTGAGGCAGTAGGCAACCCCGTGGCGACCAACCCCGACAGGGTTTTATTCGTAACCGCGCTTATGCGCAACTGGCGGATATTGTGGTTCAACAGCGTGTTGCAAGTCAGATAAATAAAAAATTCCGAATTTCAGGTAGCAATATCAAATGACGCGTTGACGATCCACAGTAATTAAAAAGTTTCATTATAATTGAATTTAAATTTATTCTTTGCGAGTGATATTCTGTAGGTTATTAATGGAAACCCGCAGTTTGAGGTCTTTAAATTTCGGAGTGCGACATCACGATGTCGCTTTCATTTACGGCGACATGTCGCCGTATAACAAAGCGGTGTCGTGCCACCGCACTCCAAATCAAACTTAACTCCTACTGAAGATTAGTTACAGTAATCTCCAGTTTTCAATTCGCTCAGATATTAAGAACTTATTCGTAAATAATATGAATAAGCGCTTATTTTTTTGCCACAAAATCACGAAGGCACGAAAATGCACAAAATAAAGAAGAATATTGAATAATGAACAAGGAATTACGGAACGACGCATTAAGGTTCAAGGTGCAACCTTGAACCGACGCAGGTAAGGCGGCAACATGTTGCCGCGATCTAAGTAGAGATCGTGATGTCGCACTCCGAAAATAATGCGATTTCCACATTGCGCTTTGCGGCACCCCCAAACGAGTTTGGGGGTGGCACATACGGAGATGTTGTCCTACACCTGTTTAATTTGT
>JBFMBQ010000548.1:0-8577 GCA_040755115.1 bacterium | reverse complement strand
TTATGGACGTCAAGAATTTCGAGAAAACGGCTATTTTACAGATATTTTTAGATTAATTGCTTATCGGCAACATGCCCGATTCCCAAAAACGGCTTTATTTATGGGACTTTTTAACGGGACAGTAGTGTGCAAAAATATGTTCTAATAGAGACAACTTCACTTCGCTAAAATGTTACGATTTTTTAAATATCTCCTCGGGTAATTTTTCAGAAAAACCTCTCTACCTTAATCTTTATTTAAGATGATCGGTATATACAATTTCCAAAATTTGATTTCCAAGTCCATCAGATAAAACTTTATTTTCTGATGGAGCTAAGGGGATTCGGTCATGCGCTCGCCTGGCTTCCTGCCAGACTCCGCCTGTCCGGCCCGCTCACTGACTCGCGGGCGCTCACAAGAGCGCGCTCCTTTCTCGTCGCGCGTTCGCCCATGGTTTTTTACTATTTTTTCGTCTTGAAAAAATGCGCTCCGCGCCGTTCAAAACCTTTCAAATCCCCTCTGGGGATGGAGCTAAGGGGATTCGAACCCCTGACCTTCTGACTGCCAGTCAGACGCGCTCCCAACTGCGCTATAGCCCCATTTATTAAATATACAAGTTACAGCATTCAAGATTCAGGATAAATAAACATTATCTATTTGAATCTGAATCAATTTTATTATAGGCACAAGGTAAAGATTGTCAACTGCTTTTATGTTAGAATCTATGATGTTAAAGGGGGGGATCATAATGAATATATGGAATGTTTTTACAGTTGTTAGAGGGGCAATTATTGCGATAACACTCGTGGTTCTGATGGGGCACAATCCCACATCTGCGCAGGAAACCAGAAAGATAACACCGAATTACCTCCGTTGCGAGTATCGGGTCAATCCCCTCGGCATAGATGTCGCCCTGCCCCGCCTGAGTTGGGTTGTTGAATCTAATGAACGATCCCAGAAACAGACCGCTTATCGCATCCTCGTCGCCGGCAGCCCTGAAAAACTGAACCAAAATACAGGCGACCTCTGGGACACAGGCAAGGTGAAGAGCGACGAGACGATTCACATTGCCTACGGTGGAAAACCGCTGAAATCGCGGATGTTTGCCTACTGGAAGGTGCAGGTCTGGGACGGGCAGGATATGCCGTCCGCCTGGAGCGAGACTGCCTTGTGGAGCACGGGGCTGCTCAAAGCAGAAGACTGGATGGCTGAATGGATCGGCTACGATGTGCCGCTCAGCAACAGGCAAAAACTTGACCTTCAACTTCAGGCTGCGAATGTGCACTATAAAAGATTCAAGTGTGTCTATCTGCCAAGTCCTTATCTGCGCACGGATTTCCATCTGGATAAGGCGGTTCGGCGGGCGGTCGTCTATGTTACGGCATTAGGACTTTACGAGTTGCATCTGAACGGTCGGCGCGTGGGTAATGACTATTTCACACCAGGCTGGTCTGATTACCGCAAGCGCGTCTATTACCAGACCTACGATGTAACCGACCTTCTTCGTCCGGGCGGCGAGAATGTCGTAGGTGCTATCCTGTCGGACGGGTGGTATGCCGGGAACATAAGCAATCAGGGGCAGAGGCATTACGGCGATAAACTGAGGCTGAGATTACAGATGCACATTGAGTATGAGGATGGGAGCGAGCAGGTCGTGGCGAGCGACGGTAACTGGCGTGCGAGCGACGGCGCAATCCGCGAGGGAGACATACAGGACGGTGAAACCTACGACTCTCGCCGCGAAATGGTCGGCTGGAGCGGGCAAAACTTTGATGACAACGGTTGGAAACCGGTAGTAACCGATGATAACATCAAAATCATGGTTCAGGCGTATCCGGGCATCCCCGTCCACGGAACTATGGAGATCAAGCCGATTGCATTGACGGAACCGAAGCCCAGCGTTTTCGTTTACAATCTGGGACAGAACTTTTCCGGCTGGGCGCGCCTGCGCGTCAGAGGAAAAGCCGGCGACAAGGTGGTTCTGCGCTTTGCCGAGATGCTGAATCCCGACGGGACGATCTACACCACAAACCTTCGCGGCGCACGCGCCACCGACACATATATTCTCAAAGGCGGCGGCGAGGAAGTCTGGGAGCCGCGATTCACATTTCACGGATTTCAGTATGTGGAAGTTACAGGCTACCCGGGCAAACCTGACATGGAAACCATAACGGGAATAGTCGCGCATTCCGATCTGCCTGTTGTCGGCTCTTTTGAATGCTCTAATCCCCTCGTCAATAAACTCTACAGCAACATCGTGTGGGGGCAGCGGTCAAACTATTTTGAAGTGCCGACGGACTGCCCGCAGCGCGACGAGCGGCTGGGCTGGACCGGCGATGCGCAGGTCTTCGTCCGCACCGCCTCTTACAATATGGACATCGGGGCGTTCTTCACCAAGTGGCTGGTTGATCTTGAGGATGGTCAGTTTGAGGATGGAAGTTTTCCGAGCGTTGCGCCCACAGTGCATGGCGGGACTGCTGCTGGGTGGGGCGACGCCGGCGTCGTCTGCCCATGGACGATTCACCGGGTTTACGGCGACACGCGCATCCTTGAAAAGCACTACGATGCGATGGTGCGATGGGTTGATTTTCTGGATCAACGAAGCAAAGGGCATTTCAGTCCGCCGCTGGGCAGTTGGGGCGACTGGCTGCATATTGATGCCCCTACGCCACTGGAACTGATCGCCACCGCTTATTTCGCCCGCAGCGCAAGCCTGATGGCGGATATGGCACGGGCGGTCGGACGCGATGGTGAAGCGGAAAAATACGAGAAGATGTTCAATGACATTAGCAGCGCTTTCACGAACAGATTCGTAACATCAGATGGTAAGGTGTACGGCGACACGCAGACGGCGTATCTGATGGCGCTCGGTTTCAATCTGCTTCCCGACAAGATGCGTCCACGCGCAGCCGAGCGGCTGGTTGATAGACTCAGGGAGCGGGACTGGCGTTTGTCTACGGGCTTTCTGGGACTCAACCTTCTGCTGCCGACACTGACGAAGGTGGGACGGATTGACCTCGCATACCGCCTGCTCACAAACCGCGAATTTCCATCCTGGGGCTACACCATAGATCAGGGCGCAACGACAATCTGGGAGCGATGGAACAGTTTTACGAAAGAGAACGGGTTCAACGATCCGGGTATGAACTCCTTCAACCACTATGCGTTCGGGTCTGTGGGCGAGTGGATGTTTTCCACGCTTGCCGGAATAGACACAGATGGGGCAGGCTTCAAGCGGATAATCATCCGCCCGCAGCCGGGCGGCGACATAACCTGGGTTCGGGCTGGATATAATTCAATACGCGGCAACATCGCCGTAGAGTGGAAATTTGAGGGCGATGATCTGATACTCAACACAACGATACCTGCGAACACCACGGCGACAGTGTATATTCCCGCCAAAAATGAGGGCGATGTAACCGAGAGCAAGGGCCCGGCTGGGCAATCGCCCGGTGTCCGTTTGCTGCGGATGGAATCTGGCGCGGCGGTTTTTGAGATTGGCTCAGGGAGTTATTCATTTGTCTCAAAAGGCGCGAAGTCTATTTTAATGCAAAAACATTAAATTATTTAGCGACGCAGATTTAAGCGGATTCTACGGATTCAGTAGGGGCGACCGGCCGGTCGCCCCTGCATGCTGAAAAACTGTTCAATTTAGGTTATAATTTTTTTGTGCCTCTTGTATTATGGGGTAAATTGATGACAGGATGTAAATTTAATATGCCCAATCTGATAAAGACACTAACGACAATAATTTTTTTGTTTGCCATGCTCGCTCGCCCCTCCGCGGCGATTGACTATCTCCCGGTCTCGGACATAAAACCCGGCATGAAGGGCTACGGCAGATCAGTTTTTTCCGGAACTTCCATTGAAACCTTTGATGTGAAGGTCGTGGGAGTAATTCCGAAAAGCGGTCCATCGGGGGAGGATTTGATACTGGTCCGTGTCGGCGGCGAGGCGATTGAATCACGCGGCGGCATCTCGCTCGGGATGAGCGGCTCGCCGGTTTATGTGAACGACAGACTGATCGGCGCAATCTCTATGAACTTCCCTGAGGAAGACAGTCGCCTCGGCGGCGTTACGCCAGTTGAATCTATGGTGCGGGTGTTTGATTACGGCAGGACAACCGGCAGACACCCATTGCCAAAACCGCTGCATATCGGGGACAAAGTTTACACCGGGATTGCCTACTGTCTGCCTGAATGCAGCAACGATGGCGATAGTGACGGAAATATTCTCCACGCACGCTATGCGATGCTGCCAGTGATGATCAACGGCTTGAGTGCGCGCACTTACCGCTTTTTTGAGTCTTATTTTCAGCGCAGCGGTCTATCTTTAGAGCAGCGGTCAGCGCGCGGTTTCAGCGCAGGCGGCGGGCACGGAGCGGCAACGGCTGGCAAAACGGCTGCCCTGAAACCTGGAAGCGCAATCTCAGTCCAACTTGTCAGCGGCGACATTGATATCGCAGCCGTGGGCACGCTCACCGCGATTGACGGCAGGCACTTCATCGCCTTCGGTCACCCGCTCTTCCGCAAGGGACAGGTAAAATACATCCTCGCCGACGCATTCATATACGATGTAGTAAAAGATAAAGTCCCCTTCAAGTTAGCCTCATCAGGCGCGCCGCGCGGCACAATTCTTGAAGACCGCGGCTCAGCCGTATCGGGCGTTATTGACCAGTTCCCAAAATTAATACCGCTCACCGTAACTGTTAAAGACGCAAGTCTCAACCGTGAACTCAAATACTCCGTCAGGATCGTTGAAGACCGCGATCTCATCATCGCGCTCGTCCTATCCGTGATTCTTCAGGCGGTGGACAACTCAATTGACCGCATCGGAGAGGGCACATCCACGCTCTCCTTCAATATCGCAGTGAAGGGATACGAAAATAACATAGAACGCGAGAACACTTATTACAGCCGTTATGACATCGCATCAGAGTCGCTCTATGAAATCTTTGATGCGCTCAACCTGATCACGAACAACTTCGTCCGCGAAACTTTCCTTTCGGGACTGAAAATTCAAGTTGACATCAACTCTTCAACCTCGGCGGCTTCAATTGAAAGCGCGGAAATAATGACGCCGGACGAGGTGATACTGACACGGGCGATAAAACAACCGGCGCCGGCGGTAAAATACACGAGGAGTGATGAGGAACTCTTGACAGACGGCGCCGGCGAACAGCATGAGGAACACGAACGAGTTCCGTTTCCATTGTTTGGAGAGGAAAAAGATGATAAAGATGATGAAAAAGAAGAATCGCCGTTAGACGAGTTTGAAGTACCGCCTGAGGAATTTCAAAAAGTCCGCCCGGGTGAAGAAATCGGCGTCAAAGTAACCATTCGCCCATATCGGCAGGAATCGGTTGAAGAAACGATGTTTATCATGATACCGGAAGATATTGAACCCGGCACAGCCATAATTGATATTTCATCTGGGACTAAATATCGCCGCCCCACCCCGATCCAGCCTGTTCCCATTCCCACAGAAAAGGAGGAGACACCCCACCAGCCTGAAGAAGATGCAGGCATTGAAGAATTGGAACCTGATAAGGAAGACGGCTATAAGCAATTTGAGGAACTGGTGAAAGATTTTGTTTCAAGGGACAAAAACAACGAACTCGTCGCAACTGTCTTGCCGATGGGAATGAACGATGAAGAAAGCGATAAGGACGATAAAGACAAAGAACCCCTGAAAACCAAAAAGTCAACCCAGTGGGTGCTGAACGGCTCGGCGGTTATTAAAGTAACGGTGGAGACTGAAAAATCGCGGAAAGAGAGAAAGATCAAAAAATCCAGGATACGCGGTTTTCATTTCCCTGAACGAAGCGAAGATGAAAACGGGGAATAATATTTCTTGAAAATTATCAATAAAATCACTTAATATTTTACATGCCTGAAATTTTAAACTCTCCATTATTTGCTCATCTTTGCGCTCTTTGCGTGAAATAAAAAATTGAAAAATAAGGGGATTCAAAAAATAAAATGGCTAAAAAAGACAAAAAAGTTACTCGTGCTGCACAGGTGGCAGTAATTATCGGGAGCGAATCCGATCTCCCTCGTGTGGTGCCCGCGCTGGAGACACTTGAGGAGTTCGGTGTAGGATACGAACTTCGCATAGCGTCCGCGCACAGGACGCCTGAATACCTTGAAGAAATTGTGAACAAATTCACCGCAGAAGGCGGCAGGGTAATCATCGCCGCCGCAGGCAAGGCGGCACACCTGCCGGGGGTGATTGCTTCTATCACGCACATGCCAGTTATCGGTATTCCGATCAGTGCTTCACTTGATGGTCTGGATGCGCTGCTGTCTATCGTCCAGATGCCGCCGGGGATGCCGGTCGCAACCGTCGGCATTGACGCCGCAAAGAACGCTGCGCTTCTCGCAATCCAAATCCTTTCGCTTGATCAACCGGCATTAACAAAAAAACTCAAAGAGGACCGCCAGAACTCAAAGAAGAAAATAAAAATGCGCTCCGAAGAAATCGCACGGAAGGGGTGGAAAAAACTGTAAAAATGCAACTGAGGATAATAGAAGAAATAACGGATGAATTGATCCAGGAAATTATTGATCGAATTGTGCAAGCAGTTGATCCTGAAAAGATTATAATATTTGGTTCCTATGCCTACGGTTTGCCACATAAACACAGCGATCTTGATATTCTTGTAATTAAGGAATCAAACCTCCCGAGATATGAAAGATCAATTCCAGTCAACGAAGCCCTGTGCGATTTAATAATGCCCATGGATGTAATTGTCTATACGCCGGATGAGATGGATGAATGGCAAAATGTTCCCGAAGCGTTCATCACATCTATCGTAAAAAATGGCAAGGTAGTTTATGAAAAACAGAACTGATCTCGTAAAAGATTGGCTTAAGAAGGCGGAAAATGACCTAAAAATTGCCCTTCATGCCCTAGAAAATATGGAATCACCGCCTACCGATGCGATCTGCTTCCATGCCCAGCAATGCGCTGAAAAATATTTGAAGGCTTTCCTCGTTCATAAAGAAATTACTTTCCCATATATTCATCAACTGGAAAGACTCGCACTCCTTTGCGCAACAGAAGATAAAGGATTTGAAAGTTTAACCCCTGATGTTAAACTTTTAACTCCTTATGCTATTGAAACCCGTTATCCAGATTATTTTATTGAAATCCCTCTTGAAAAAGCCAGGGAAGCCGTTAAAACTGCCCAAAAGGTTAAGAGTTTTGTCCTTGATAGATTGCCTGAAGTGTTAGGATAAATTCAGATAAAAGGAAAAAATATAAATGATAGAACGCTATACACTCCCCGAAATGGGGCGAATATGGAGCGAGGAAAACAAATTCCGCAAATGGCTTGATGTTGAGATCGCCGCTTGTGAGGCGTGGGCGGAGTCGGGCAAAATACCCGCAGATGCGGTGGAGAACATACGCAAAAAGGCTGCCTTCTCGGTTAAGCGGATAAATGAAATTGAACAAAAGGTTGACCACGATGTTATCGCCTTTCTCACGAACATCGGCGAAAATGTCGGCGACGATGCGCGATACATACACATGGGGCTGACCTCTTCGGATGTGCTTGACACGGCGACCGCGCTTCTGCTGAAGGAATCGGCAGATCTCATTTTGAAAGAATTGAAAGAACTCGCCACGGTTTTGAGGGAACGCGCGGCTGAACACAAACACACCATCATGATCGGTCGCACGCACGGCATACACGCCGAGCCGACTACTTTCGGTTTGAAACTTCTGCTGTGGCACGCCGAGATGATGCGCAACATCCACCGTGTGCGCCACGCACAGGAAGCAATATCTGTTGGAAAAATTTCCGGTCCTGTGGGCACCTACTCCAATGTACCGCCCGATGTTGAGGAAAAAACCTGCCGCAGACTCGGCATCAAACCTGCGCCCGTCTCCACGCAGGTGATACAGCGCGACAGACACGCAGAGTTTATGTCCTCGCTCGCCATCACCGCTGCCACAATTGAAAAAATCGCTGTTGAAATACGCCACCTTCAGCGCACGGAAGTCCTTGAAGCGGAAGAATTTTTTGCTCCCGAACAGAAAGGCTCATCCGCCATGCCGCACAAGCGCAACCCGATTCTGTCCGAACGGCTCGCTGGGCTGGCGCGCATCATCCGCGCAAACGCCCTCACCGCTCTTGAAAACATCGCCCTATGGCACGAACGCGACATCTCACACTCATCGGTTGAACGCGTGATCTTCCCCGATTCATGCATCCTGATTCATTATATGCTCGTTAAAACAAAAAACCTCGTGAAGAAACTCCTCGTTTACCCCGAACAAATGAAAGAAAACATCAACCGCACGCGTGGGCTTATCTTTTCGCAGCGCGTCCTGCTTGCGCTTACCGACAAGGGTGTCCCACGCGAAAATGCCTACCAGATCGTGCAGCGAAACGCAATGGAGGCATGGAAAGGCGGCGGCGATTTCCGAGAACTCCTGCGCAAAGATGACGAAATCAAGAAACATCTCTCCTCATCGGAAATTGATGAATGTTTTGACCTTTCGTATTATCTGCGGCATGTTGATAAAATCTTTGAAAGATTTGGGATATAGGTTATTCAGGGCGATTTTGTTTATGAAAGATATACACTA
>JBFMBQ010000547.1:0-8063 GCA_040755115.1 bacterium | reverse complement strand
GAGACAACGGAAAAGATAGCGAAAATATTTGAGGAAGCATTTGTGAGGGAAAAATTCAATTCATTGTTTATGATGGCGCGCTCGGGGGCACGAGGCACAGTGCAGCAGATACGGCAGTTTGCCGGGCTGCGTGGTTTGATGCAGGACCCCACAGGCAGGACAATTGACTTTCCCATAAGGGCGAATCTGCGTGAAGGATTGACAGTGCTTGAATACTTCATTTCAACTCATGGCGCACGCAAGGGGCTTGCAGACACCGCGCTGCGCACAGCCGATTCCGGATATCTCACCCGCCGCCTCGTTGATGTGGCACAGGATGTAGTGGTGCAGGAGATTGATTGCGGCACCAGCCGCGCTGAAACCGTGGACACAGTTTATGTCAGCGGCGAGGAGGAAGTTTTTGTAAAGGAACTTCTTATCAAGGATATGAAAGTTGTGAAGAAAAACCGCACGGTTGAAGTAAGAGAGAAGAAGGCATACAAGTTCCCGTCAGTTTCTGACATATATCCTGTTCTTACGATGAGAAAGGACAAAAAACGCAAGATCATCGCGCTTCGGAAAATATATCCAATCCGCAACGACACAGGAGAAGTGATTGATGTGAAGGTGGAAGGCAGGGTTTCACACTATGATCTTCAAGCGGTTAATATGCCCGCCCTTTCAGAACAAACCAAGGAGTCGCTTTGTGAGAAACTCATCGGGCGGGTTGCAGCGGCTGATATTTTGAGCATCGTAACCGGGGAAGTGCTGGTGAAAAAAGGCGAGGAAATTTCAGAGGACGATTTTGAAAACATGCGGAAGACAAAACTCGCAGTGCCGATCAAGGTTCGTTCGGTGCTTGAGTGCCAGACGAGAAACGGCGTATGCGCTACATGCTACGGGCGGAATTTTGCCACGGGGAAGCGGGCGGAGATCGGTGATGCTATCGGGATCATTGCAGCACAATCCATCGGAGAACCGGGCACGCAACTCACTATGCGCACCTTCCACACAGGCGGTGTGTCAGGCGAAGATATTTCAGATATAACCCAGGGTTTGCCGCGCGTTGAAGAGTTGTTTGAGGCCAGAACGCCTAAGCATGAGGCTATTATGAGCAAGATTGATGGAAAGATTGAAATTGTTTCTTCAGAGACGGGACGGGAGATAGTTGTAACGCCGCTTCACAAAAGAGACGGGACAAAGAAGGAACGGATCAAGGTATTGCCCGAATCAGTTATACTTGTAAGAACTGGTGACAGAGTGCGTATGGGACAGAAGTTGACCGACGGACATCTGAATCCGCACGATATACTTGAGATACTGGGTTTATCCAAGGCACAGCAGTATATAGTAGGGGAGATCATTTCGGTATATAAGAGCCAGGGGGTGGAGACGAACGAAAAGCATGTGGAGATAATTGTTCGTGAGATGCTGAGGAAAATATGTGTTGAGAATCCTGGCAGGACGGACATGTTGCCGCATGCAATGATTGACAGATTTGAATTTGACCGCGTGAACAATGAAATGAGAGTGAAGGGATTGACCCCCGCCACTGGAAAACCGGTATTGTTGGGAATAACGAAATGTTCGCTGTCAACGCACAGTTTTTTGTCGGCGGCATCGTTCCAGGAAACCACAAGGGTACTGACAGATGCGGCTACTAAGGGTAAGATAGACCCGCTGATGGGGTTGAAGGAAAATGTCATAATTGGCAATCTGATACCCGCTGGGACGGGACTGCCTATGTATCGTGATGTGGAAGTTGAGGCGGCGGAGAGAGAGGAAGAGCAGGAAGAGGAATATATTACGAAGGCGGAGAAAAAGGCGGAATTAACCGTCGGAGTTGACAGTTGAAGAAAGATTTGAGTCCGCTTCAGAGTGAGGGAAGAATTTGCAAATCGGCGAAAAAAAAATATATTGACAAATCAGATAGAATTATCTAAATTTATTGTTTGTGCCTTGATTTTGGGGTGATTGATGCCGACTGTAAACCAGATGGTAAGAAAGGTGAGAAAGAAAGTGGTGCGGAAGCCTAAGGCGATGGCATTGCAGGGGAATCCGCAGAGGCGCGGAGTATGCGTGAGGGTGTGGACTGTAACGCCGAAGAAACCTAACTCTGCGCTCCGAAAAGTGGCTCGTGTTCGGCTGACGAATGGTATGGAAGTTACAGCATATATACCTGGCATCGGTCATAATCTTCAGGAGCACTCAATAGTGCTCATTCGCGGCGGGAGAGTAAAGGATCTGCCCGGGGTAAGATACCATGTGATCAGGGGGATACTGGATACGGCGGGGACGGAGAGCCGCAGACAGGGCAGGTCCAAATACGGCACAAGAAGACCCAAGTAAGCCCTGATAAGGTAATCAGAGACCGCGCACTTTGAGGGTAAGGATATGATTCCTCACAGGTGCGTAAAGGGAGACCTTATGCCAAGACGGAAATATAAGAAGATAGAGAGAAAAGCGATTGATCCGCGATATGACGACCCGGTTATAGGCGCAACGATAAACTGCGTTATGCGGAGGGGAAAAAAAAGCATTGCAGAGGGTATAATTTTCCGCGCACTTGACATGGTAAAAGAGCGGAGCGGAAAAGACGAGCGCGAGGTGTTCATTCAGGCGATAAAGAACATAACGCCTGCGGTGAAGGTAAAGTCGCGTCGTGTGGGTGGTGCGACATATCAGGTGCCGATTGAGGTCAAACTTGATCAGGGACGGTCTCTTGCGATTCGCTGGCTGGTAGCCTTCGCGATGGAACGCAAGGGGATGAGTATGGACAGAAAACTTGCCGAGGAGATATTAGAAGCGTCTGAGGGCAGAGGGGGCGCGGTGAAGAAAAAACAGGATACACACAAGATGGCTGAGGCAAACCGCGCATTTTCTCATTATCGCTTTTAAGACTGGCTTATGAAATCAGGGGGAACATCAGTGTTAGTTGAGCAGGACTTGAGCCTTATTCGTAACATTGGCATAGCAGCGCACATAGATGCTGGCAAGACCACAACGACGGAGCGCGTATTGTTTTACACGGGCAGGGTGCGCCGCATCGGCGAAGTAGATGAAGGCACCGCCACTATGGACTGGATGGTGCAGGAGCAGGAGCGCGGAATAACCATCACTTCGGCTGCTACATATTGTAACTGGCTGAATCATTCAATAAATATAATAGATACGCCTGGGCATGTGGATTTCACGGTTGAGGTGGAGCGTTCGCTGCGGGTGCTGGACGGAATGATCGCCATCTTTTGCGCTGTTGCGGGTGTCCAGCCGCAGACTGAAACAGTGTGGCGGCAGGCGGATAGATACCGCATACCGCGTATCGCTTTTGTAAACAAAATGGATAGAATCGGCGCATCATTTTCTAATGTAGTTGAAGGCATGCGGGAGCGTTTAGGTGCGAGACCCGTTCCCGTGCAGGCGCCGGTGGCGGAAGGCGAAGATTTTTGCAGTTTTATTGACCTCGTAACTATGGAACTCGTAACTTATGATGACGAACTCGGACTTGTCGGCAGGCGGGAAGAGATTCCTCTGAATTTGATGGATGTTGCAATACGGCACCGCAATATTCTTGAGGAGAATCTTGCAGAAGTGGACGATATGGTTGCCGAGAAGTTTCTTTCAGAGGAAAGTATGAGCGCAGATATGCTTCGCGAGGCGATACGCAGGGGGACATTAAGCAATAGTTTGATACCGGTGCTATGTGGTTCAGCCCTGCGCAATAAAGGAATACAGCCTCTTCTTGATGCCGTTATCCATTATCTGCCGTCGCCGCTTGATGTGCCGTCAGTTCAGGGTGTTGACCCAGACACTAATGAGACATATTCCCGCCACGCTTCTGCTGAAGAACCGCTCGCTGCTTTAGCCTTCAAAATCACAAACGACCCGTATATGGGACATCTCATATACCTGCGGGTTTATTCCGGTGTGATGCGGAAGGGGACTTATGTTTACAATGTGAACAAGCGTGTCAAAGAGCGGGTGTCACGCATCGTGCGTATGCATGCAAACAGACGGGAAGACCTGGAAGAACTCGCTGCCGGCGACCTTGGCGCTGTGCTCGGATTCAAACAAACGACTACCGGCGATACGCTGTGTGATGAAGACGAACCTATCGTCCTTGAAAAGATAGTTTTCCCCGAGGCGGTGATCTCCGAGGCGGTTGAGCCGAAATTTCAGGCAGACCGTCAGAAACTCGCCGAGTCGCTTAAGAAATTGAGCGATGAGGACCCAACCTTGAAGGTCGTGCAGAACGAAGAGACCGGGCAACTTATAATATCCGGGATGGGGGAACTTCATCTTGAGATCATACTTGACCGTTTAAGGCGTGAATATGGCGTGCAGGCGAATGCCGGCAATCCGCAGGTGGCATATCGGGAAACGGTAACGGCGGCGGTGCGCAGTGAAGGGAAATATATTCGTCAGTCCGGCGGCAGAGGGCAATACGGGCATGTGTGGCTTGAAGTTTCTCCTCTGGAGCCGGGCGGGGGCTTCTGCTTTGAAAACAAGATTGTAGGGGGCACAATTCCGAGGGAATTTATCTCGTCAATAGAAGAAGGGGTGCGGGAAGCGATGGAGCGCGGTGTGCTTGCCGGCTATCCCCTTATTGATATAAAAGCGGTGCTTATGGATGGTTCGTATCATGAGGTTGACTCTTCAGAGATCGCCTTCAAGATTGCTGCATCTCAAGCACTTAGAAATGCCGTTCAGCGGGGAAATCCAATCATAAAAGAACCGATAATGAAATTAGAGGTGATCACGCCTGAGCAATATCTTGGCGATGTGATAGCTGACATTAACGCACGGCGCGGCAAGGTGATGAGTATGGAACCGACCTATGGCAACGCCAGCAGCGTCCGCGCGCTTGCGCCGCTGGCGGAACTGTTCGGCTATGCGACCGATCTGCGTTCTAAAACACAGGGGCGGGCAACCTACACAATGGAGTTCAGCGGTTATGAGCCAGTGCCCGTATCTATAAAAAACCTGATTCTGGGAAAGATTGCCTGACTGATGAAAAAAACATAAAGGAGGCAAACAATGGGAAAAGAAAAATTTCAGAGGACGAAGCCGCATGTTAATGTTGGAACGATAGGGCATGTTGACCATGGCAAGACGACGCTGACGAGTGCTATAACGAGGATATTGCAGGGCAAAGGGATGGCAAAGTATGTTCCGTTTGAGGAGATAGACAAGGCGCCGGAAGAAAAAGCGCGCGGGATAACGATTGCGACTGCGCATGTTGAGTATGAGACAGATAATCGGCATTATGCGCATGTGGATTGTCCCGGGCATGCAGATTACATCAAGAATATGATCACAGGTGCGGCGCAGATGGACGGTGCGATTCTGGTTGTTGGCGCCGACGATGGTCCGATGCCTCAGACCCGTGAGCACATCCTGCTCGCGCGCCAGGTGGGAGTGCCGAGTATCGTGGTGTTCCTTAACAAGGTGGATATGGTGGAAGATAAAGAGTTGCTTGATCTGGTGGAGATGGAATTGAGGGAATTGTTGACGAAGTATGAATTCCCCGGGGATGATATACCTATAATCCGCGGCAGCGCATTGAAGGCATTGCAGGGGACAGAGTTTGAAAAAGGCAAAGACGCATCGGTTGATGCTGTGTGGGAATTGATGGACGCAATAGACAAGAACATACCTTTGCCGCAGAGAGATATTGACAAGCCGTTTCTGATGCCTGTGGAAGATGTTTTCAGCATAACAGGGCGCGGGACAGTGGCGACGGGGCGAGTGGAGCGGGGGAAGGTCAAGGTGAGCGAAGAGATAGAGATTGTGGGATTGACTACGGACATAAGGAAGACTGTTGTTACGGGTGTGGAGATGTTCCGTAAGACACTTGATGATGGTCAGGCTGGCGATAACATAGGTGTGCTGCTGCGCGGAGTCGGCAAGGACGAGATAGAGCGCGGTCAGGTGCTGGCTGCTCCCGGAAGCATCACCCCGCATCGGAAATTCAAAGGCAGAGTGTATATTTTGCAGAAAGAGGAAGGCGGGCGTCATACGCCGTTTTTCCGCGGTTACAGACCGCAGTTTTATTTCAGGACAACTGATGTTACCGGTTCTGTAGAATTGCCTGAAGGCGTAGAGATGATAATGCCCGGCGACGAAGTAGATTTTGGCGTGGAATTAATCACTCCGATAGCGATGGAGAAAGGATTGCGGTTTGCGATTCGCGAAGGCGGGCGAACGGTCGGGGCGGGTCTGATCACAGACATATTGGATTAATGCAGGCACAACAAAGTGCAGGTTGCGGGGCACTGCCCGATGACCATCTGCAACTGACGATTGAAAATTAAAAATGGCAAAACTGAAGATACGGATAAAACTGAAATCGTTTGACCACACAATTCTTGATCTTGCATCTGAGAAGATCGTTGAAACAGTGAAGGGGAGCGGCGCAGTGGCGATGGGGCCGGTGCCGTTGCCTGTAGAGCGGCACAGATATTGCGTTTTGCGCTCTCCGCATGTGGACAAGAAATCGCGCGAGCACTTTGAATTGCGCACACACAAGCGTCTGATTGACATTGAAAATCCGACCGCCGCGACAATTGATGCGCTCAAGCAACTTGAATTGCCTTCCGGTGTGGACATTGAGATCAAGAGGTGAGAACACTGCTCGGTCTTATCGGAAAAAAAGTCGGGATGACACGCATGTTTGACAGTAACGGCAATGTGGTGCCGGTTACTCTGATCAAGGCTGGGCCTTGCGTTATTACAGATGTCAGAACAATTGAGAGAAATGGATATGAAGCCGTTCAGTTGGGATTTGAGGAGATCAAGGACTACAGGGTAACGAAGCCGGTTCGCGAAGCGTTCAAAAAGAAAGGCGTTCAGTGTTTCCGGATACTGCGCGAGTTTCCCGTGAGAGGCGCCGGAGAGACTTATAAGGTCGGCGATGCCGTAACGGCGGAGATATTTGAAAAGATTGCTGCGATCAAGGTGAGTGGTCGGAGCAAAGGTTGTGGTTTCAGCGGCGGCGTTAAGCAATGGGGTTTCAGAGGGGCGCCAGGCTCTCACGGCACATCAAAGGTGCACCGCAAGCCGATGTCGGCGGGGGCGACTGATGCCGCACGAGTCTTCAAGGGCAAACGCTCGCCCGGCAGGATGGGAAATGAAAATGTAACGGTAAGGAACCTGAAAGTGATGAAGGTTGATGCAGGAAGTAATCTTGTGGCAGTGAAGGGTGCGATACCTGGAAAACGAAACTCAATTGTGTTGCTGACACAGGAGAAATAAGACAGGATAATTAATAGTGAAATGATGAAAGAGGCGGAGAAGAACTTAGTGGCGGAGGCATTGCATTATCAGCGCAGTGCAGCGCGGCAAGACACTGCTGCGCGAAAGAGCCGGAGCGAAGTAAGCGGCGGCGGCAAGAAACCGTGGCGGCAGAAAGGCACCGGCAGGGCGCGGCAGGGGAGCACTCGTGCGGTGCAATGGCGCGGAGGTGGATGCGCTTTCGGTTCATCGCGCAGCAGCCACGAGATAAAGATGAACTCCAAGGCAAGGAAGAAGGCGATGGGTGTCCTGCTTTCTGATTTTGAGCGAAGGGGCAGCATCTTAATTGAAGAACTGATATTTGAGAAACCGTCTACAAAACAATTCGTGAGGTTTATGGAAGAAAAAGGCTTAAACGGCAAGGGGCTGATCCTTTGCGAAAAAGGTTATGGGGAAAATGTAATAAAAAGTGTGAGAAACATACCGAATGTAATATGTCTGCGACCGAGTTGTCTGAATTATCACGACCTGCTTGATGCGGACTGGATACTTGTATCGCCGCAGGACAGGCACATTGTGGAGTCTAAAATTTCAGTTGTCGGAGAAGGATAATGCAACCGCAAGAGGTAATAATTGCGCCGGTAATTTCAGAAAAATCGCATACTGCGATACAGGCGAATAAATACACATTTAAGGTGGCGCGCAGGGCTTCAAAGACAGATGTTAAGACGGCGCTTAAGCAACTTTTCAATGTAGATGTGGAGAAAGTGAACATAATAAATGTAAAACGGAAGCAGAGGAGTTTCGGCAGATATGTTGGGATGACATCAGCCTGGCGTAAAGCGATAGTAACG
>JBFMBQ010000546.1:0-7877 GCA_040755115.1 bacterium | reverse complement strand
AACGGCTATTGCAACAAGCATCAAAATGTTATTGTTTTTTCTTGAAAAAATATTTTATTTATTATCTTGACAAGATTGAAATTTAAGACAAAGAGCATTATTACGATAAAAAGTCGATAGTTCTTGGTAGTAACATGCGTTTTTCATTTGGTAGAAATAATGTATTGACATAGAAGGTGGATTCAGGTATATTGTGCAGAAATTCACAAAGGGGGTATTGGGTAGGGTTGTGCGGGGGGCTGCGGGAATACGGAGGCTAAAATATCAAAGAAAATTAACAAGGATAAACAGGATAAACAAGATGGTATATTAAGATTAATGATATAGACAATAAAAATAAAAACGAGGAAAGGAAGGAGGCATAAGCGTGAACATCCTAATCTTACTGAAACAGGTCCCCGATACGGAGGCGAAGATCAAGGTGAAGCCCGGTGAACTTGATATTGACCGCGAGGGGATCAACTATGTGGTGAATCCGTATGACGAGTTTGCAGTAGAAGAGGCGTTGAAGATCAAGGAGAAAGTCGGCGGCGAGGTCGTAGTAATATGTCTGGGCGAGAAGAGGAGTGAGGAGGCGATACGCACCGCGCTGGCGATGGGCGCAGACCGCGCCGTCCGCATTGACGGCGATGCGATAAAAGGCTCGGATTCATACTCCACGGCGGTCGTGCTTGCGAAGGCGGCGGGGATGGAGAAATACGACCTTATTCTGTGCGGCAAGCAGGCTGTGGACGATGATTCCGCGCAGGTGGGGCAGATTACGGCTGAAATGCTGGGGCTGCCATACTCCTCGGCGATTATTAAATTGGAATTGTCGGAGGATCAGAAGACGGCGAAGGTAACGCGTGAGATTGAGGGCGGTGAGGAGATAGACGAGGTTCCGCTGCCGTGTGTGCTGACGGCGCATAAGGGGTTGAATGAGCCTCGTTATCCGTCGCTGCCGGGCATAATGAAGGCGAAGAAGAAAGAGTTGAAGGTGTTGGGGCTTGCGGAACTCGGGCTTGATGCCGGGGCGGTGGGCGCTGCCGGCGCAAAGAGCAAGATTGTGGAACTTTTACCGCCGCCGGAGCGGCAGGCGGGGAAGGTGCTTGAGGGCGAGCCTGCTGATCTGGCACAGAAGGTTGTGCAGTTGCTACACGATGAGGCGAAGGTGGTTTAAATAAGAATTATTTTATACAGAATGCTGGTTCGCCTGCGGCGAATCGGGAAAAACCCTTTTTGAAAAAAGTGTTATTTCCCGAACCCTTTTCCCAAAAACTTTCGCTCCTTTCGGGTGAACTATTTATATAGAGTGTATGAATAATCTGGTTGAAAGTGTAGAGGTACAAAGGGTATAAAAATAGAAAAGGGGGTTAACACACGATGCCGGGAATCTGGGTAATTGCAGAACATAAAGAAGGGAAGATAAAGAAGGTAACGCTTGAACTTCTCAGCAGCGGGCAGCAACTGGCGAAGAAGGCTGGCTGGGAACTCGCGGCGGTGCTGCTCGGGTCAGGCGTTGAAGGGTTTGCATCAACGCTCGGGCAATACGGTGCGGCAAAAGTTTACCTTGCCGACAGCGAAAAACTCGCTCAATACACGGCGGACGCTTACGCGAAGGTTGTCTCAGACCTCGCGCAGGAACAAAAGCCAGACATAATTCTGACGGGCGCAACGATACAGGGAAAAGATTACGCACCGAAACTTTCGGCGAAATTGAGCACCGGGCTTGCTACCGACTGCACTGCGCTTGAGATTGGCGCGGATGGAAAACTTCTCATAACGCGCCCTATATATGCAGGCAAGGCATTCACGAAACTGAACATTACCGCGCCGCCGCAGATCGCCACTGTGCGCCCCAATGTGATGCCGCTCGGCGCGCCTGATGCCTCTAAATCGGCGGAGGTAATAAAGGTGGATGTAAAGTTGGAAGACGCCGACATCAGGACAAAGGTGCTTGAAGTCGTGGCAGCCGCAGCAGGAAAGATTGAACTTACAGAGGCTGATATTATCGTCTCCGGCGGCAGGGGAATGAAGGGACCGGAGCAATTCAAACTGCTTGAAGACCTCGCAGGCGTTCTCGGCGCGGCGGTCGGCGCATCGCGCGCCGCTGTTGACGCCGGCTGGCGCTCACACGCCGACCAGGTAGGGCAGACGGGCAAGACTGTCGCACCCACTTTGTACATCGCCTGCGGCATATCGGGCGCTATCCAGCACCTTGCGGGCATGTCCTCGTCCAAAGTAATCGTGGCGATTAACAAAGACCCCGAGGCGCCGATTTTCAAAGTCGCAGACTACGGACTGGTCGGCGACCTGTTCCAGATCGTGCCGATTCTGACGGAGGAATTTAGAAAACTTAAAGAATCTTGATCCACGAATTACACGAATTTTCACGAATTAAAATTAGTGCTAATTCATGAAATTAGCGGATAAATTTAGGGGGTAATCACGCATGCCGGAACGCGAGAGTATGAAAGCAGGGGTAGTCATTGTCGGCGGCGGTCCAGCAGGATTGAGCACTGCGCTGCATCTTGCCAATCTTGTGAGCGCGCACAACGACGCTGTCGGCAAAGGCGAAAAGGAAGGCAGACCGATTGATGCCGAGGCGCTCGGCGCGGATATTTTTATAACCGTCCTTGAAAAAGGCGCTGCCTTCGGCTCACATTCAATATCTGGCGCGGTGATGAACCCCATCGCACTCGCGGAGTTGATACCCGATTTCAAAGAAAAAGATGCGCCGCTGGAATTCCCTGTTGAGAGAGACGAAATATATTATCTTACAGCCGCGCGTGCACTCAAGTTCCCCATCACGCCCCCGCCTATGCACAATCACGGCAACTACATCGTTTCGTTGAATAAACTGATCAAATGGCTCGCCCCGCAGGTTGAGGCAGCGGGTGTGGATATGTTCGCCAGTTTTACAGGGCAGGAACTGCTTTTTGAAGGCGACAAGGTAATCGGCGTGCGCACGGGCGACAAGGGTGTGAATCCTGACGGCACACTGAAAAGCAATTATGAGCCGGGCATGGATTTGTTAGCGAAGGTCGTGGTGCTGGCGGAAGGCTCAAGGGGGTCGCTGACGAAGCAACTCGTAAAAAGGATGAAACTGGATGACGGCAAGAACCCGCAGGTCTATGCCACAGGCGTCAAAGAGGTGTGGGAGTTCCCCGAAGGGCGCATCCCCGGCGGCAGAGTCATCCACACGATGGGTTACCCCAACGACCGCTCAACCTTCGGCGGCGGTTTCATCTATGATATGCAGAACAATCAACTCGCCATCGGATATATCACGGGATTGGATTATAAAGACCCGTTGCTTGATCCGCATAAACAGTTCTCAAAATTCAAAGCACATCCGTTTATAAAGAAACTGCTTGAAGGCGGGAAAATGATGTATTACGGCGCAAAAACGCTCCCCGAAGGCGGCTTCTTTTCCATCCCGCGCCCTTACATGGACGGACTACTCATCGCCGGCGATTCAGCCAGTTTTATTAATGTGCCGAAACTGAAAGGCATTCACTATGCGATAAAGTCGGGCATACTCGCAGCGGAGACGATTTTTGAGGCTCTACTGAAAGACAAATTTGACACCGGGCAACTCGCCGACTACTGGACAAAGGTTCAAAACAGTTACATCGGCAAAGACCTCTTCCCCGCTCGCAACTTCCGCGCACTGTTCAAGACGGGCTTCCTTACAGGGATGCTCAAGGTGGGCATAATGACCGTCACAGGCGGGCGGTATCCATGGTCAAAGATGAAACTGGAGGAAGATTACAAGGAATTGATGAAACTCTCACAGAAATATCCCGCCGGTGCGCCGGCGGACGATTTCAAGTTTGACGGTGTTCTCACCTTTGATAAACTGACCGATGTTTACAATTCCGGCACAACGCACGAGGAGAAACAGCCCTGCCATTTGCAAGTCTCAGACCTTGAAATATGCCGAACGAAATGCAAAGAGGAATTCGGCAATCCGTGCGTGAAGTTCTGCCCCGCTTCGGTTTATGAGATAGAACAGGACGAGCAGACGGGGAAGGTCAGCCTGAAAATCAACTTTTCCAACTGCGTGCATTGCAAGACCTGCGATATTAAAGACCCGTATGGTATCATCAACTGGGTCTGCCCGGAGGGCGGGGGCGGACCGCAGTATATGAATTTGTGAAATTTTAGACGCGGATTAACGCGGATTTTCGCTGATTATTAAAATTTTTTTGGCACGGATCACACGGATAAAGACGGATTAGAATAAAAAACGACAGAAACTTTTTGCTTTTCCCTTTTATTGTCGGTTAAAATATTTTTTATACGCATTTCCTTCATGCGATTTCGTCAGGTTTTTGCTGTGGGCGCTAATTTAAATTATTTTATTGTATTAACATATTTTTTTATTATAATATCATAGTTTGGAGATTTGATTGAGAAAGGCAGTGTGAGGTAAGGTGAAACAGGGGATACATCCGGAATACCATCAGGCGACGGTCAGGTGCGCGTGCGGCGAGGAATTTGTCGTCGGCTCAACCCGCAAGGAAATCCGCCTTGAAGTGTGCTCAAAATGCCACCCGTTCTTCACGGGCAAGCAGAAGTTTGTTGATACGGCAGGCAGGGTGGACAAATACTTCAAGAGATACGGCGAAGAGGCGCAGAAGAAAAGAAAGAAAAAAACTGCAAAGATAATAGCGGAACCGGAAGACATAATATCAACTGACGAGGAAGAAGAAATGTCTCCCCTGCCAGAGGGAGATGTGGAAGAAACCGCAGTTGCGGTGTCATCTGAAGCGGCGGAAGCAGAATCTTTGTAGTGCTCTTTACTTAAAACCCTGTCAATCAGGGCAATAAACGCATGGACAAGCCTCGCATAAGCGGGGCTTTCATCATGTAATGAGTATAATTTTTAATTGAACCACAGATGGACACGGATAAACACGGATAAAAAATGAAACTATCAAACGGATTGAAAGAAAGTCTTGCTGTTACTGAACAGCGTTTTTCCGAACTGGAAAGGGTGCTGGCGTCGCCGGAATCTGATCCCGAGGAACTGAAAAAATCGGGCAAAGAGTATTCAAAACTGAAGGAGCCGATGCTCAAGTTCAGGGCGCTGAAGACGATTGAAGAGGAGATAGAAAAGAACACAAATCTCCTCCAAAGTGAGCAGGATGAAGAACTGAAACAGTTATGTCTGGAAGAAATTGAGAAACTGCGCCGTCAGGCGGAAGAGGCGGAAGAGTTTCTGCTGCGGTGGTTTTCAGGGGCTGGCGAGAACAACCAGCATGCGGTGATACTTGAAATCCGGGCGGGCACCGGCGGCGAGGAGGCGGCATTGTTCGCGGGCGACCTGTTCCGCATGTATATTAAATATATTGAAAGGAAAGGCTGGAAGGTGGAGACATTGAGTGTCAGCCCGAGCAGTCTGGGCGGGTTAAAAGAGGCTGTGTTTGCCGTGAAAGGCGACCGCGCTTATGAGACACTGCGTCACGAGAGCGGTGTCCACCGCGTCCAGCGGGTGCCGGTTACCGAATCGGGCGGGCGGATTCATACCTCTGCTGTAACGGTGGCGGTGCTGCTTGAACCCGACGAGATTGAAGTGCAGATAGACCCCAACGATTTGAAGGTTGACACCTTCCGCGCATCAAGCGCGGGCGGACAGCATGTGAACAAGACCGACTCCGCCGTGCGGATCACTCACCTTTCCACAGGCATCGTCGTTGAATGTCAGGACGAGCGCTCCCAGCACCAGAACCGCACCAAGGCGATGCGCCTGTTGCGCACACGGATACTTCAGAAATTGGAGGCGGAGCAGAGCGAAAAAATCTCGCGGGAGCGGCGCAGTCAGGTCGGCAGCGGCGATCGCAGCGAGCGGGTTCGGACATATAATTTTCCGCAGGCGCGCGTTACCGACCACCGCGTCCCGATCACGCTCTACAAACTCCCCCTCATTATGGAAGGCGACCTTGACGACCTTCTCGTACCGCTGCATACTTCCTTGACCTCACGGGAAATAGAAGAAAAAATAAAAAAATAAAACTAACCTGGCATAGTTAGAAACAAAGAAAAAATTTGAACCACAGATGAACACAAATAAACACGGATAAGATAAACACAGATAGTGATGGACATTTGCGCCGCAGGCGCGAATAAATAATCTGTGTCCATCTGTGTTAATCTGTGGTTCCATAAACCTTGCCATTTTGCACAGAAGTTTAGTATTAAGACACCAATATGAATCTCATCTCCGCGCATCAGAAACTTACGCGGTTCTTTGAAAAGAAAATGGTTGACAGCCCGCGCCTGACTTCTGAAGTCCTTATCTCACACGCCCTGAATATCCCGCGCATCCGGATTTACGCCTCATTTGACCGCATCATGACAGATAACGAACTTGACCGCCTGCGTGAACTGTCGCGCCGCATCACAAGCGGCGAACCGCTTCAACTGATCGTCGGCGACACGCAGTTCCTGACATATACTTTTTTCGTTGAGTCTGGGGTGTTTATCCCGCGCCCCGAGACCGAAACGCTCGTGGAGGTTGCGGTGAACTTCCTGCGTGAAAAATTCAGCGCAAGGGAAATATTTCTCCTTGACCTCGGCACCGGCGCCGGCGTGATCGCCGTTTCCATTCTCTTGCAAATTGCAAATTGCTCGGCAATCGGTATTGACATTGATGCGCGTGCAGCGATGCTGGCACGAAAAAACGCTGCCCATAACGGTGTCGGCAGCCGTCTTTCAGTCTTACAGGGCGACCTTTTCGCGCCGTTAAAAGCACTCCCTGACGGGGTTTTTCACTGCATCGCATCCAACCCGCCTTATGTGCGCACGGGCGAGATGCCTTATCTTGATAAAAATGTGAGAGACTATGACCCTGCCGCTGCGCTTGACGGCGGCGATGAAGGACTTTCTGCGATACGGCGCATAGTGAATGAATCGGACGCATTTCTGCTCGGCGGCGGCATGCTCATAATGGAGGCAGGGGCTGGACAGGCGGCACTCGTGATGGATATGATGGAACATGCGGGTTTAACCGACATCAGCGTCCGCACCGACCTTCAGGGCATAGAAAGGGTGATAGCAGGATGGAAAAAATAGAGACCTGGATAATACCGGAATCGGAACTTGGAGAGCACCTCGGTGAGATTTGCAGGCGTGTGGCAGAGGGTGCGATTATAGTTTATCCTACTGACACCGTTTACGGCATCGGTGCGTCCATCTCCATTCCCTCGCAGATAAAAAGGATTTTTGAAATCAAGGGACGGACGAGGCGAAAGCCGATTGCGCTGCTGATAAACAAGCGGGAAACGGTGCAGCGGTTCGCCGCCGAAATAACACCTGAAGCGAAAAAACTCATGAATACATTCTGGCCTGGGCCACTCACCATCGTATTCCCCGTAAGAAACGGTGCGGTGCCGGAGATCATCAACAACCGCGGCAGATCAATCGGGATTCGGATGCCGAACCATCCTGCTGCGCTTGCCCTCATAGATGCCTGTGGCGGCGTCATCGCCACTACAAGCGCAAACACGAGCCAGGACGAAGATGCCGTAACCTTTGAAATGGCGCGCAGTTATTTTGAAGGCAGGGTGGAAATCATGATTGACGGCGGCAACTCGCCGATGGGCATCCCGTCAACTGTTGTCAACTGCACGGAAGATGGTGTGGCTGTGCTGCGTGAAGGCTTCATCACGGAAGAAAAAATCAGGGCGTGCTGCGAAGTGCCGTAAAATAATGTCCACGAATTGCACGAATTTACAAGGAAGAAGTAAGATGGAAGACGGGAGAAGTAAGATGGAAGAAGAATCGTCTTACATCTATTCATCTCACATCTACCTATGAAAAACGAAATACATAGTGATGCAATAGACATTATCTTTCGGTGCAGTATTGGCGTGATGGCATACAACGAGGAG
>JBFMBQ010000545.1:0-3504 GCA_040755115.1 bacterium | reverse complement strand
AACCACGAAGAACACGGAGTAGGGGCGCCCGGCAGTGCGCCCCTACGGAATATGAAGACCGCTGCCATAATCCCTGCCTACAACGAAGAAGCAACCGTTCGCCATGTCATCCATGTCCTCCAGCGCGTGGAGGAAATAAACGAGATCGTCGTCGTGAACGATGGCTCAATAGACCGCACCGCAGAGATCGCCTCTGAGGAATACGGTATAGTGCTTGTGAACCTCAAGGAGAATGTGGGCAAAGGTGGCGCAGTCAAAGCGGGTCTGAACGCAACGCAGGCGGATATACTGATTCTGCTTGATGCGGATTTGGTCGGTCTTCAGGTTGAACATGTCAGGGCGCTGCTTGAACCCGTGCTCACCGGTCGCGCCGATGCTACGATAGGAATATTCCGAGAAGGGCATGTCGCCACCGATGTTGCCCAGTTCATTGCTCCCTCGCTTTCAGGACAGCGGGCGGTGCGCCGCGAACTCCTTGAAACTGCCGATATTGAAAAGACACGCTACGGCGTTGAGGTCGCGCTCACGCGACACCTTGAAGAAAAAAAAGCGCATATTGAGAGAGTAGAACTTCACAAACTTACACACCATACGAAAGAGCAAAAGTTAGGAATCCTGCGCGGTCTTAAAGCACGCGTCGTCATGTATTACGAAGTCGCACGAATACTTCTGGGACGGGAATAAAAAGCAGACAGGATTAACAGGATAGACAGGATTCGGAAAAAATTTCTATCAATTATTTATTTCTCCCCCGACAGCACACTCCAGATATAAGCACCGCACAGAACTGCAACGGCAAGGAAAATAACGCCGATACCAGGCGCGCCAAGCACAATCTTGCCTATTCCGTAAAGCGCCGAATATACCGCACACACGCCAGCAACAAAACAAAGCACACGGCTCGCAGGAATGGGGTCTAATTTCTCACCAGGCATATATTTGGTAACAACATATCTCCACCCCGGTCCGCCAGGTCGTACCTTCCTGTAAAATTGAACGAGTTTTTCCGATGACACAGGAGCGGTCAGGTAAGTTACGATTACAGCAACAATAATAGACACTGGCACAGTGTAAACCAGCGTTATCGGAAACTTGATCTGCGGAAACCCAAATTTCAAAATTGCAGTAACACACAGCGTCGTAACAATAGATGTAATCTCCGTCCACGCATTCACACGCCACCAATACCACCGCAGCAAGTAGAATGCCCCGATGCCGGCGTTGATCTGCGACAGCAGCATCCACGCACCCACGATTGATTTGTTCAGGTATGTGAACACAGCACCGCATAAAGCGATTATTATCGTGGCAACAACTGATATAAGGATGTAATGCCGCTGCGTCGCATCGCGCACTAAAAATCGCTTGTAAAAATCATTCACAAGATAGGATGCGCCCCAGTTCAAGTGTGTATCTATCGTTGACATGTATGCCGCAAGGAATGATGCCATCATCAGTCCGAGAACACCAACAGGCAGAAAGTGCAGCATTACCTTGATGTAGCCGAGTTCCGGATCAGGCATAACACCATCTGCACCCTTGACATAAGGGAACATCACTGCTGCCACCAGCCCGACTACAATCCAGGGCCAGGGGCGCAGGCAGTAGTGTGCAACATTGAACCACAAAAAACCAAGCATAGAATGGCGTTCATCTTTTGCTGAAAGCATCCTCTGCGCAAAATACGAGCCGCCGTCTGTGTTGCCGGTTGACCACCATTGCAAGCCTATATATACAAGAAAAAACGCAAGCGGCATCGTTACCAGTCCAACTGCCCCTGATTCAAATGGCGGTATGAAACTCGTCATCGCCGACGCTTTCTCGGCACCGTAAACTTCACCGAGTTTCCCAATAATCGCCCCTATGCCGCCAATTCCGCGCACGGACGCCACAGCAAGATAGATTGCACCGAACATTGCGATGGAAAACTGCAAAAAATCTGTAACCATAACGCCAATCACACCAGATAACGAGGTGTATACAACTGTTATCAAAAAGCAAATAAAAACTGATGTCATCTTCTCAAGCCCGAGCGTCTCGCCAAGTATCTTCGTCATCGCAAGGTTCACCCAACCGATAACAATGCAGTTGTAAACGATCCCGAAATAGAGCGCTCTGAAACCGCGCAGGACACTTGCCGGCTGCCCCGAATATCTGAATTCAACCAATTCCGCATCAGTCAGCACTTCCGTCCGTCGCCACAACCGCGCATGAAAAAACACTGCCAGCACGCTGCCCATTGCCAGACACCACCAATACCAGTTCCCCGCTATCCCGCTCGTTACAACCAGCGCACTCACTGCCAGCGGTGTGTCAGCCGCAAAAGTCGTCGCCACCATTGATGTCCCAAGTATCCACCACGGCGCGCTCCGACCCGACGCAAAATATTCATCTATACTTGATGTCGCTTTACGCGAATGATACATGCCAAGCGCAACAGCAAACACAAAGTAACCTAAAATTATTGCCCAATCCAGATATGTCAGGTGCTCAAACAGTCGCTCAAGCATCTCCGCCCCCTGATTTAGAATTTAGTGTCTTAACAATCAAATCTTGCGCAAAATGGCAAAGAAATTCATTAACCGCAGAGACGCAGAGAGCACAGAGGAAAACACAGAGAAAATTTTTTTGCGCCTTCGGCGCAAAAAAGATTTCTTTCTCCGTGTCTCCGTGCCTCTGTGGTTTCATTTTTTATTTGGTTTTGGCTCGTCCAGGTTAGGTTACAGGATACAGGATTCAGGAGTAAACAGTCAACATAATTATTAAAAATATCCACGGATTGACACGAATAAATCTTGATTTAGATGCAAAAGTGCATAATGCGTGGTGCGTTAAAAGGCAGGACGGTAAAAGTGAGATGATTTTTAATCGTTTGCTAACTACCTGCTATTTTCACATGACTGCTGATTGTTACCGCCCTGTCTGGTTCTAACTCTGTCAGGTTAAGGTGATTAGTGCCCTCTCAACAATCTGCCGCACCTTTCCGTTACCCTCCATATCAAAACCGAGGATATCTGAGCAGGATTCCAACAGCACGGGGTCATCAGGATGGATTCTCCCTTTTTGTGCGACAAGGATTCTGCCGAGAGCGATGCCTGCCCTGATCGTTACAGAGTTTCCGTTTTTTCTTGCCGCTCTAACGATGTCCACAATCCGGCCGGCGTCTTCAGGTCTGATGCCGGTTTTTGCCCGAACTATCGCACTCTCCGTATCGTGATCATAATGTCCCAACTTAATCGTTATCATCCGGTCATAAAGGGAAGTTCGTGGTATTTTATTCTCCGTATTTTCTTCGGAACCGCTCGTAAAGATCGCATGAAAATCAGGATGCCTTTTTACATTCCAGCCATGCTGAACGCATTTGTTAGGTTGATTAAGAACACCATCCTCAAATATTGACAACAGTAAATTATTAACCCACAAGGGCGCGCAGGAAAAGTTATCGTATACAAGCGTGTAACCGTCCCTGCACGCTTTCCTGATCCATTCTTTAAAAGACCCTTC
>JBFMBQ010000544.1:0-4097 GCA_040755115.1 bacterium | reverse complement strand
CGCATGGGCTGGCTATACATGTTTTATGCAGGTATCGGTGTTCTATGTGTCATAATTTTTGCAACATTTGAGTGTATTTACATTGGTGCTGATTTTGCTGTAGAATAAAATAGAATAGCATGAAAAAAAAGGCAGATGTATATCTTGAAAACTCTGTTATTAGTATGTTCTATCAGGAAGAAATCTCACCTCTTATGGAAGTAACACGCGAATTTTGGAGCATCGTGCTTCCAAAAGTAAATGTCTTTATTTCCGATATAACAATTATTGAAATTAGAGCAACCCAAAACCTTGAATTTAGAAAAAAACTTGTTTCTCTGATATCGGATTTCAAGGTATTACCCCTCACTGATGATGCACGAAAACTGGCAAGAGATTACCTGCGATACAGAAAATTGCCAGAAGCAGATGCTCTTCATATTGCTATCGCATCATTGGAGGGGATGGATTTTCTCGTAACATGGAACCTGCGCCATCTCGTAAAACCAGGGACACAATCAATAGTTAGACGAATAAATATGGATCTCGGCTTGCCTGTCCCATTGATTGTAACGCCTGAAGATTTTTTTGAGGAGGTTTAACATGCCCAGAAGAACACCAACAGAAGAAGATAAAAGGAGTGCCTATGAAAAAGCGAAACGGGAATTTCCAGGCAATCCTGCTTTGCAGGAAATCCACTATATCCGATACCTGCTTGAAATAGAGTGGAGTGATATGTCAATTGAAGAAATTCAAGACGAGATTCGTGAAGCAAAACAGGAATTAATGATCGGATAAGTTGTGAAATCCACACTGGGAAAATATGCGCAATAAATTGATACAGTTTAATATGGATGTAAAAGGATATTATAGAATGAAAACCACTCCGATGCTTCATCAGTATCAGTCCATCAAGGCGCAGTATCGCGACTGCATACTGATGTTCCGGCTTGGTGATTTTTATGAGATGTTCGGTGAGGATGCACGCAGGGCGTCCGCCATACTTGAAATAACGCTTACCTCGCGTGATTTCGGCAACGGCAACCGCCTGCCGCTGTGTGGTGTGCCGTATCATTCTTCCGACCACTACATCGCCCGCCTTCTGAAGAACGGCTGCAAGGTTGCCATCGCAGAGCAGATGGAAGACCCCGCGACCTGCAAAGGGCTTGTGCCCCGCGATGTAGTGCGCGTTATAACTCCAGGGACAAACCTTGACCTTGTCTCGCTTGAGCCGGAACGCAACAATTTCATCGTTGCGTTCACATCCGGCGATGATGTCTTCGGCATAAGCCTGCTTGATGTCTCAACTGGCGATTTCAGCACGGGAGAGATAGAAAAGGATTCCTCCTTCTCTGAACTCATACGCGAGATTGAGCGCATTGAGCCAGTGGAGTGCCTGTCCGCACTTGCGGGCAAGGATGTGTCTTTTAATGAAATCTTTGTTAATCGTTTCCCAAACATAAAATGTAATATCATCTCACCGGTATTTGATCCGTTATTTCATAGCGATCACCTGTGCAGGCATTTCGGCGTCCCTTCTCTTCTCGGCTACGGCATTGAAAATTTCCCTTATGCAATTACCGCTGCAAGTTACCTGCTTGAATATGTGAGGGAGAATCTGAAAACAGACCCGACTCACATACGGTCTATCTCCCTTTATAACCCGCACGAGACGATGTATCTTGATGCGATAACGCGGCGCAATCTTGAACTTACGGCGACATTAAGGTCAGGTGAAAAACGGGCTACACTGCTGTGGGTGCTTGACCGCACGAAAACTTCTATGGGCAAACGGCTGCTCAGGCGCTGGCTTGAACGACCACTGATTGAGCCTGCCGCTGTCCACAGGCGGCTTGAAGGCGTGAGGGAATTGCTTGAAAAGAAAGACCTTCGCCGCGACCTTGCTGAGAAACTGTTGGAAATAAGCGACCTTGAACGACTCTCAAGCCGTGTGGCGACAAAACTCATAACGCCGAAAGAACTCCTCGCTGTCCGCGACTCTATGCGCGCACTGCCCGCTGTTAAAAATTCCCTGAAAGAAATGAAAAGTGAAATGCTCGTCTCGCTTCACGATGAGATTGATGAACTTGCAGATGTGCGCAAACTGCTTGAAGACGCCATCAGCGAGGATGCGCCCCGAATGACGCGCGAAGGCGGCATCATCAGGGACGGCTACCACGAGGAGGTTGATAAACTGCGCGAAGTAAAACAGGGCGGCAGAAACTGGATCGCCGAACTGGAGGAAGAAGAAAGCAGGAAAACCGGGATCAAATCCCTGAAAATCGGCTTTAACAAGGTGTTCGGCTACTACATTGAAGTTACACGCCCGAACCTGCACCTTGTGCCTGACCGCTACATTCGCAAGCAGACGATGTCAAACTGCGAGCGGTTCTTCACTCCAGAACTTAAAGAAAAGGAACTGACGATACTCGGTGCAGAGGAGAAATGCCAGGACCTTGAATACGAACTGTTCGTTGAAATTCGGGACAACATATCAGCCGAGATACACCGCATACTTGCCACCGCGCGGGCACTGGCGGCGCTTGATGTGCTGGTATCGTTTGCAGAGACGGCGGTGGAGCACAACTACACATGCCCGATCGTGAACGATTCCGATATGATCAATCTCGTCGGGGCGCGCCACCCTGTGCTTGAAAAAATGCTGCCGCCGCACTCCTTTATCCCGAACGATACTTACCTTGACTGCACGAAGAACCAGGTGCACATCATCACGGGACCGAATATGTCGGGTAAATCAACTTACATGCGTCAGGTGGCGCTTGTTGTGCTGATGGCGCAGGTGGGGAGTTTTGTGCCGTGCGAGAAAGCGGAGATAGGTGTTGCCGACCGCATTTTCACACGCGTGGGCGCCGTTGATGACATCACGCTCGGTTTGAGTACCTTTATGGTCGAGATGATTGAAACATCTGTTATTCTGCATAATGCCACTCGGCGCAGCCTGATACTGCTTGATGAAGTCGGCAGAGGGACTGGCACTTCCGACGGCATCAGCATCGCCTGGGCGGTTACAGAATATATCCACGAACGGCTCGGCGCGCGCACGCTTTTCGCCACGCATTTCCTTGAACTCACAGGCATGGCTGAGTTGCATCAGCGCATCCAGAACTTTTATGTCTCCGCTTATGAGAAGGGCAAAGACATAGTCTTCACGCACAAGGTGCACAAAGGAAGCGCAGACCGCAGTTTCGGCGTGGAGGTGGCGCGGCTGGCGGGACTGCCCTCGTCTGTCGTGCAGCGCGCTGCTGATATACTCAACGCGCGCCCGGACGGCGGGCAGATCACGCCGCCGAAGAAAAAAACGCAGCAACTCTCGCTGCTGCCGGAGATCATCCCCAGCCCGGTAGAAGAGAGGCTGAGCGGTATAAACCCTGACGAACTTACTCCGCGCAAGGCGCTTGAATTGCTGTATGAAATGAAAATGCTGATGGAAAAGGGAAAATCAGATTTATAAGTCATAAGTCATGTATGGGCGCATGGCCGTGCGCCCCTAAAGAAAGCAATGCAAAATTACGACCCCAAGATCCATAAACGGTGTTCAATAAGATTATGGGGTCATGATTATTCGGAAGAGGGAGCGTATTTCGTGACAATATGCGCAAAAAATAAAAAATACATTTTTGGCAAAATCGTGGACTGCGAAATGATTTTAAACAAATATGGGCAAGTTGTTTATGATGAATGGTTTCGTTCAGTAACAATACGACATAAAATTGAGATGGACGAATTTGTTATAATGCCGAATCACATTCATGGTATTGTGATTATACATAATGATAATTTTCAATCCAACGGTAATTGTGATAAAAATGTAGGGGCGCACGGCCGTGCGCCCCTACACCGAAAACCCAAATCATTAGGTTCATTCGTTGCCGGGTTCAAATCCGCCACAACAAAACAAATTAACATACTACGCAAAACGCCTGGCGCGCCCGTCTGGCAACGAAATTATTATGAACGCGTGATTCGGAATGATGATGAATTGGCGCACATCACCGAATACATAATGAACAACACAATATGGTGGCATCTGGATCGTGAAAATCCAGACAGAACGGGTGAAAATGATATCTACAAAAAGATATGGGGAGATAAAAAGG
>JBFMBQ010000543.1:0-4960 GCA_040755115.1 bacterium | reverse complement strand
AACTCGTCCATTTGCCCTGTCCGGAAATCTTTCGGTCTTTCAGGTTTCCGATCTAAAAATATTTCGGGAGAAAAATAGCGGAGATCAGCGAAGTTACGAGGAAGCCCCATGCGACATAGTAAAGCGACCGCTCAACGAACGCCTCAAAGCCTTTTGAGGAACTGCCCCTGAAGAGGCTGTCGCTGCCGCCGCCGATGGTGCCGCCGAGTCCCTCGCTTTTGGTTGAGTGTATGAGTATGCCAGCAATCAGGAGTGCGGCTACGAAAAAATGTATGCTCAGAAAAAATATTTCCAATGGACTCACCCTTTCATTAGTTTTGTTAATGCAATTGTAGATTGTAAATAATAAATTGTAAATTGCAAAGGTGGTAAAAATTTGAGGCGGATTATATTGGTTATTAAATCAGATAGGATTTACAGGATAAACAGGATTAACGCCTCGCGGGCGGGAAAAGGTTAGCGTAGGGTTGGGATCTGTCTGCAAGCAACTTGCTTGTGCGTCATAAACAGGAAGGATTGAGATTGTTCAGCGAGTGTTGGAAGTCCTCAATCCTGCCTCCACTCTCTGGCAAATCTGTTTAACTTCATAACGATTTCTATTTTCTTTTCAAAAGGCAATTTGGCTTGTTCCTTGCGATACGCTTCTTTCGCCTTAAATAGTTTTTGCCTGTATTTTTCTACTTCTTTTTTGTTTTTGGCGATGACCTTTTTCACTGCTCACCCGCAAAATCTTCAAATTTTTTCTTCAAGCCATGCCTCTTTAATATATCTATCAAACGCATTTTATTTATCTTCGTTTGCTCTAAAAGTCTAACAATTTTTTCCCTGTCTTTCAACCGGAACACGCGAAGGAAGATCGCAATTAAGTATTCCGGTCTTAAAATTTTTACCTTGAAGTTTTTGTATCTTACAGAAACAGCATGTTTAACGGCTTCCCGTTCAAGTTCGGTCGTCGCGGGTATAAATTGTATGGGCGTTTCGCCAATGAGGATATATTCCTTGTCGGTTTTATATCCCTTTTTCAGCAGAAAATCATAAAAAGGCGTCAAGCGAATTATTCCCTGTTCTTCCGGTGGGATAAAAAATATATCCACATCGTGCGTGGTGAAAGGCTCTGTGTAATAAATGGTGGCAATTGCGCCGCCGATGGCATACTCCTCAAGTATCCCTTCCTCGTGCATCCTGCTGATAACTTTCAATGCCTTTTCCATTCTTTTAATCGTCCTTATTATTTTTATCCTTTTACGATGGCGATTTCGTCATCGGTGAGACCGTAAAGTTTGTAAACTAACTGCTCAATCTGGCGTTCTAATTCTTTAACTTTGCCTTTTTGGTTTCGTTCTGGAGATGGTCGTCGTCTTTTATGATGGCAAGAACGGCGTAATTTATTTCTTATTTTTTACCTATTAAATCAAAGAGTTCCTTCAGTGCGTTTTCCATAGATATAAGGTCTTCTGATGAGAGCATCCCTAATTTTTTCAATATCAGTTTTTGCTCTATAGTTGATATTGCCGGTTTGATTGCAGATGGTTTTAACAAACCGGAATTCTGCCAGTCTTTTATTAAACACTCTCCTATCCCGATAGTTTTTTCTGTTTGGCTGGTAATCGCCATGATTATGAGATCTGAAGAAACATTGTTGTATAAGTTGGAACTTATAATTACTGCTGGTCGTCTTTTAGCGGCAGATTGATCGCTGAAAGGAAAAGGGACAAGAATGACATCTCCCCGCTCAAAGCGTGTCATATACAGCATCCTCTTCGTTGTCCCAGATTTTTTGGAACGATGTTACAGATAATTCCTGAACGGCTCTTGTAAGGATGTTTTTTTCTTTTTTACTTTCTAAAAACTGTATGAAATCAAATACCTCTTCAAGCAGATTTTCTGGAAGTTTGTCAATCTCATTTTTTATCATTTCTTTAACAGACATTTGCATCACCTCCCCTGATAAAACATTATATTGAATTACCCTTGAATTGCAAAATTGCCTTTATCAATTACACCGATTTTACTTGTTGATTGCCCCTTCCACGATTGCGATTTCGTCATCGGTGAGACCGTAAAGTTTGTAAACCAACTGGTCAATTTGGCGCTCTAATTATTTGCTTTTATTTTAAATGAATTTGCATCGCCGGCAATTAAGTTATTATTGACTCAACATCATCTTCACATATAAACCCATCGTAGTATTTCATTTCATCTACTTTGATTAATACATGGTAATAACACTTCTTATCATCTAATCCTCTCACGCAATAACTACTATAAATTTCATACTGACCGGCCCCCAGTTCAATAATTTCCTTGCTATTGGCGGATGCTTTTTCAAACACTTTTACTTCTTTCCGTTTTGTTTTTATTACTGCGCCTCTTTCTTTAATATATTTTGTCTGTTCAGAATGCCTTTGTTTTAACAATAAAATTTCAACTGTTTTTCTAATGCAATACTCTGCGTTTTTTTCGTTGTATGCATCATCTCTAAAGTCATCTTTAATTACCCATTCTTTATCATCTTCGTAGTAATACATTGATGGTGTGAGACGCAATACATTCCAGAAATCCATTGGCATAATACCATTAAGCATCAAGTCTTTTTCCAATTTGTCATGGTCAACTTGGATGTAATCTGTTGGGCAATCTACATATTTTTCAACATCTTCATCTCTCATATATCTACTATAAATCCTTTGAAAAAATTTCTTCCAGGCATCTACAGTGGAAATACCATTTTTAAGAGGTCGTACATCACAATACTTCTCATATACCAGATACAATGCTTTCCTGCAATTTATCTGACATTCCTTAAATTCACCAGATTTTAGGTGAATCTCGGCTTGTTTAAGTAATTCCTTGACTTCATCGTCTTTTAATAAATCAACAAGAGTAATGGAATCAAAATTTGTTTTTAAATAGCGATCGCTTAATTCTTCAAAAAATGTCCTGACCGTATTTGGGGAATCTCTGCAATCATCAATATGAGGTAATACACCAAAATGTTTAAGACTAACCCTTTGTTTGTTTATCGTTAACATTTGTCTTTTAAGTGGCACTTCCTCACTTGTCTTATTTTTCAATCCAACAAAATATTTATCAAAATCAACACGATCACTCAGAGGAACATCCAATTGTTCACATATCGCTACTAAAAATATTTCGATTGAATCCTGCAATAAAATGATACCTGCACCGATTTTTTCAGGATTTTCGCTTATTTTGAAACAATCAGTGCCTAAATCAAACAATAATTTTGCCATCTGAATTTTCTTAACGACGCTTTCTGTTAATTGTTTGTCGGTCATTTTATTATTTTTTTATAGAAAGGCTACTGATTGATAGTGACTCAGCCTCAAGTCGGTAAAGATTGACGACATGGCAGGCATGGTCTATATCAATGCCAACCAGTTTTCCATCTGCATTAAAATCTAACACCGCTCTAAAAGTTAGGTCTACATCTGCGGCTCCTGCAAGCATTTAGTTGACTCCATTTTGGACTTACTTTTAATTTCCTAATTTTATATATCTTACCATGCTACACATTCATACTTCCATACCTTATACTTTTTGGCATTTCCAATATTTTTACAAAAATCATTGATTTCTGATATAATTTGCGAATTAAAAAAAGAGATAAGGAGGTGCGAGGATGGCAGGGATAATATCGTTCGGGGCGTATGTGCCGGTGTTCAGGTTAAACCGTGCGCTGATGGGGAAGGCGTGGCAGATACCGAGTGTGCCAGGTGAGCGTTCGGTGGCGAACGAGGATGAGGACAGCCTGACGATGGCTGTTGAGGCTGGCGCCGATTGTTTAGCCGGCATTGACCCTGCATCGGTTGACGGATTGTTTTTCGCCACGACCACTGCGCCGTATGAGGAGAAGCAGTGTGCGGCGGTGATCGCGGAGGCGCTGGACATGCGCCGTGATGTGCTGACATCTGATTTCACCGGGTCGGTGCGGGCGTCAACGATAGCGGTGCGTGCGGCGGTTGATGCGGTCAAGAGCGGTGCGCTGCGCAACGTGCTTGTTGCGGCTGCCGACTGCCGGCTTGCCGAGCCTGAGATAATGATGGAGCAGGTGCTGGGGGATGGCGCGGCGGCGTTGCTTATCGGCAACGAGAATCTGGCGGCGGAGTTCGGCGATTTCTATACCGTTTCGGACAATTTCACAGGACCGTGGCGGCGGCAGGAAGACCGCTTTGTGCGCTTCTTTGAGATCAAGTTGGACACCAAATACGGTTACGCAGACAATGTGAGCGCCGCTGTCGGCGGGCTTCTGAAAAATACAGGCGCAAAGCCTGAGGACTTCAAGAAGGTGATATTGCCGTCGCCCGACCCTCGCGAGGGCGTCTCCATCGCTAAAAAGTTGGGCTTCAATCCGATGATTCTGGAAGACACGATGTTCATGTTTTTAGGCAACACGGGTGCGCCGCTGTGCCTGATGATGCTGGTGAACACGCTTGAGTATGCGAAGGCGGGCGACCGTGTGCTGGTAACCAATTCCGGCGACGGGGCTGATGCTTTTATGCTGACGGCGACGGATGCGCTTGCGGAGGTGAAGAAGGGGCGGCGCGGGATGAAGGTCAACATCTCGTCAAAGCGCGACCTGCCGGGGTATGATCAGTATCTTCAGTTCCGGCAGATCATAGATAAGGACAGGTGGACGCCGAAGTCGTCAACTGTTACTTACTGGCGCGACCGTGATGTGGTTGTGCGCCTGCACGGGAACAAGTGCAAAAAGTGCGGCACCGTTCAGTATCCGATAATGAGGCTGTGCTTTGAGTGCGAAGCAAAAGACGACTTTGAAGTAGTCCCGCTGTCAAAGACGGGGAAGGTTTACACCTTTACGCTTGACCATCTTGTCGGGGGTAACTACCTTGATGTGCCTGCGCCGAAATGCGTGGTGGAACTTGACGGCGGGGGGAAGATTTTCCTTGAGATGACGGACTGCGACCCGAAAGAGGTC
>JBFMBQ010000542.1:0-3102 GCA_040755115.1 bacterium | reverse complement strand
ACCAAAAATAAGTTCGGCGCGATGTGGAAATCGCGCCCTACAGCGCTTCATATATCTTAAATGTTACAAATTAAAAATATTAAAAAATGACTTTGACAACTAAAAAAACATTATAATATTTATTGACGGACAGCCAATGAAATTCACATTAAGGGAAATTTTCGCTGATACTAAAGGGCAAAGCAAGAAACCTGCCGCAACTATTTTAGCGTTTCTTCTTGTTGCTGTTTTCCTTTTTGTCATGGCTTATGTTCTTATCATCCCCGGCAACAGTCCGTTTAACAGGTTTATCAACCGCCACCGTTTTGAGGTCTATAAGAAAGAACAAATCGCTTTCAGTTATGCCTTCGCTGGTGAATACAAAAAGGCACGACCTGAACTTGAGGAACTCGTTCGCATAGACCCCGACAATCAGAAGGCGCATCATCTGCTGGGCTGCACTTATGCCCGCATCGGCGAGATTGAAAAGGCAATCGGGGAGTTTAACAAGGTCGTTCAACTTAATCCCCGTTTTCACGAGGCATACGCCAATCTCGGCGCAATCAGCGAGAGATACGCCACCGAGTCGCTCAAACATAAAAAATATAACGAAGCCTTGCGCTATCTGAACGAGGCTGAAACTTATTACAGCAAGGCTCTTTCAATCCGAGGGGAAAAAAAATATAAAGAGTTCCTAAAAAGATTCAAATTTTTACTCTCACGATGGGGAGATATGGTGCCAGAGACACCCGACAGCGGCAAACAATATCAGGAAAGCCTTGAAAGAATTCAAAAGGAAAAACAGAAAATTCCTTGATCGCACGATAAAAAATAATTATTTGTTGATATTTTCTTCTGAAATGATACAATTTAACGAAAATAAGAAAGTGAGATAAGAGGAGGAATATATGGATAGGGCAACACTCATCGGGATTGTATTCGGGGTTATCTGCGTCTGGTATGGATGCTTCGCCTCTGCCAATTATCAGGTATCTACTTTCATTCATTGGTTTGTTAATGTGCCGTCAATCTTTATTGTCCTTGGGGGCACAACAGCCGCCACTCTTGTTTATTTCCCATTGGCTCAAGTTTTATCCATAATTCCTATCACAAGGAATGTGTTTTCCACAAGAGCCGAGACCCCAAACGAGGCAATAGAGACAATAGTGAGCCTTGCGGAAAAGGCGCGCCGAGAAGGGCTGCTGTCGCTTGAGTCTGATGTTGAGACGCAGGAAAACACCTTCCTGAAAAAAGGCATCCAACTCGTTATTGACGGCACCGACCCCGAACTCGTTCGCGAAATAATGGAGATAGAACTTGAATACACAGAGGAACGCCATAAGACAGGCGTCGGGCTTTTTGAGTGGATGGGGTATGTGGCGCCAGCCTTCGGCATGATCGGCACACTTATGGGACTCATAGGTATGCTCGCTTATCTCGGCGGCAATGCTGCCTTGCTGGGACCTATGATGGCTATCGCACTTGACACCACTCTATACGGCGCCGTCCTGGCAAATCTTTTCCTTCTGCCTATGGCTGGCAAACTCAGGGTCCGAAGCGGTGAAGAACTCCAACTGAAACAGGTTATGATTCAGGGGATAATCTGTATTCAGGAGGGCAACAACCCGCGCATAGTGCGCCAGAAACTGATGGCATTCCTCTCCCCGAAACTCCGCATGCAGATGGAAGAAGCCCCCACAGAGAGGAAGGCGGCTTAAAATATGGCAAAGGGCGTTCGCACAGCACGAAAGAAGGATGAGGGCGGTCCACGCGGTACGCCTGGCTATATGCTCACCTTCGGCGACATGACAGCCCTCCTGCTTATCTTCTTTATCGCTCTCTTCAACCCGGGCAAACAAGCCACAATGACTGCCACTCAAGCCATATCCTCATTCAGCCAGGCACTCGGTGTTTTCCCGGCGAGTATCTCAGTGCTGAGGCCTGATGAAGCCCTTCTCGTCCCAGCCGAACGCGGCACAAAACATTTCTGGGGCGAGGAGAAAAAGATGAGCGAGTTGGAGAAAAAACTGCGCGAAGAAATCGCAAAGATGGCGCAAGCAGGCACGCTCGGTGAATATGTCCAGATCAAGCGTATGGGGAAGGAAATTCAAATCACACTCGGCAGTAAGGCGTTGTTTGACCTCGGCAAGGATGACCTGCGGTCGGAATTTATGCCCGTTCTGGATAAAATATCAAATTATGTCAAACAAAATCACCTGAAAATGCTCGTTGAGGGACACACCGACTCAATACCAATCAGCACAGCGCGGTTCCCATCCAACTGGGAACTATCCACGGCGCGCGCCACACAGGTGGTGCGCTATATGGTAAATAAACACGGCATTGAACCTACCAATCTTACCGCTGTCGGCTACGGCGAATACAAGCCTGTTGACGATAACGCTACGCCGGAAGGCCGGCAGAAAAACCGCCGAATTGAAATCAAACTGTCACCCACAGAACTGACGCCGCCAGGCACACTTGACAAGGTAGATGATATTTTCGGCGGCGCAAGTTTTTAAGATTCAGATGCTATCGTTATGGTGAGTAAGAAGTAAGATGTGAGATGATTTTTCGTCTCCCGTCTCACATCTACCATCTCACAATCTCCCATCAAAGTAAACCCTTTCGGAGCGAAATAATTCAGGGTCAAATTTCTTCCCATGATAAGATTTGAGTGTAGTATGTGCCGGTAGTCTGCACACAGGTGCGGCGAAGAACAGCGCGGATACGGCGTGTAAAAGAATATGCCGTGCCGACGGAAGTTATGGTGAGTTTATTGTAACAGGCGGTGTAAGACGGGTCCATTCGCGATTCTTCAATATATACGGTGTAAGTGCCGATGGTGGAATTGGGAGAATCGGTAGTGCAGTCAGGCGTTGCACCGTCGCCGCCAGGCCAACTGATGGCTGCTGCACCATTATTTGGATTTCCAGCGGGCCAATTAGGCACCTGTCGGATTCGCTCTATTGCGCGCTCAATGCCAGCCTCGGCGCAGTAGTATGCCTGAAGATCGCGTATCTGGTTCGTTACGATCTCAAGGTCGGAGCGGTGGAGAAGTTGCAGCGCATAGAACAGTATCGCCCCGAACAGAATGATAAAAATTGTAAGAAGGATAACCGA
>JBFMBQ010000541.1:0-3859 GCA_040755115.1 bacterium | reverse complement strand
AGCAGCATATTGCAGTGATGATGAGCGGATTTTATATGATATAACACTTGAGGCTTACCGCAAGAGCGCAGAAGAAAAAGAAGAACCGCTCTCTTTTGAAATCGCAGGCGCGAGAGAATACATATATTTTGATCCCAGCAAAACACACACCGCAATCGTTACCTGCGGCGGTCTGTGTCCCGGCACAAACGATGTCATACGCGGAATCGTGATGGAACTTTACTACCGCTACGGCGCACATAACATTTTCGGCATACGCTACGGCTACCAGGGCTTCATACCTAAATACGGGCACGAGCCGATGATCCTGACGCCAGATGAGGTCTCGGAAATACAGACTGTCGGCGGCTCAATCCTCGCCTCCTCGCGGGGCGATCAGGACATCGGCGAAATCGTTGATGCGCTTGAGCGGATGAACATAAATATAATCTTCACCATCGGCGGCGACGGCACAATGCACGGTGCGGAGGCGATCTTTCAGGAAGTGCGGCAGCGCGGTCTGAAAATCGCCGTCGTCGGCATCCCCAAAACAATTGATAATGATGTGCTCTTCATAGAAAAATCGTTCGGATTTGAGACCGCCTTCTCCGAGGCGTGCGAGTCAATAAAATGTGCACACACGGAAGCGCTCGGCGCGCCGAACGGCATCGGTCTCGTGAAACTTATGGGGCGTCATTCAGGCTATATCACTGCAAATGCTGCACTGGGAACAGGCGACGCCAACATCGTCCTGATACCGGAAGTGCCCTTTGAACTTGAAGGCGATAGAGGCTTGCTGGCTTACTTGAAGGCGCGTCTTGAGCGGCGCGGGCACGCCGTGATACTCGCCGCAGAAGGTGCGGGGCAGGAGTTGATCGCAAAACACAGCGGAAAACATGATGTGGAGCACGACCCATCGGGGAACATCCGTCTTCAGGATATCGGACTCTTTCTGAAAGACCAGATTAATGTCTTTTTCAAGAAAATGGGAACTGAAATTAACCTGAAATATATTGACCCCAGTTACATCATCCGCAGCGTGCCAGCGAATCCGTCCGACAGTATGTATTGCGCACAACTTGCACACAACGCCGTCCACGCCGCAATGGCGGGCAAAACAGGGCTTGCTGTCGGTCGCTGGAACAATACTTTCACGCATGTGCCGATCAAAATGGTAATACTGAAACGCAACACACTCTCGCCCGAGAGCCAACTGTGGCTGGATGTGCTTGAATCTACGGGGCAGCCGGAGGCGTTTGTGAATTAAATGGATGGGATTTATAGGATAAAAATATTAAATGCCGGAAATGATCAAAATAAGTTTAACCAGGATATTTTTCAGGGTCTTTTCTGTAAGTATATTCTGTTTGAATTTTTCCGCCTCGCTTGTGCACTATTACTTGTCCAAGAGGGGCATTTTTGGCTATATGTTTTGCTACTTGAATAGCCTCAGGTTTATTTTCGTAAACGCCAAAAGCCCTTTGGCTGCGTTGAATCTTCACAGCCCATTTTCCCTCATTCCTTGAAGTTACATGAACGACTTTCCTTGTCATTATGGACCTCCTAAAAAAATTCTACAAACATAATTCTATTTAAAAGAGAATAGAATGTCAACATATAATCTGGTAGAATTTCACATTTTACATTGTGCTGTTGTAATTTTATCAAAATCTTATATAAAATTACATAAAAATCTATGGTTATTATGGAGACGGCATAAATGACAGTTTACAGGCTTGTTAAAATGGTTCTGGATGATGCTTACAGTTATATTCCTGGTAGTGACAATGAAAAAGACTCTCTAATAAGGAAGTGCCTTGATGAACTTAGACTTGAGTATGCTTCACTTGAGAAAGGAAGTAATATAAATTATCGCGATCCTATGAAAAGGTTTGCATATATCTACAAATATGTCACTTGCCATGCGAATATAGTATATGAGATAATTGAAAGTAGTCTTCATCTTAGCAGGTGCTTTGACGCTGATCGTGTTAGAATTTCATGCATCGGAGGTGGACCTGGCAGTGATCTTTTGGGAATTTTAAAATATATTAACAAAAACAAAAAATGTGCACATATTATGTGTTATTTGCTGGACAAAGAAGAATTATGGGATGAATCATGGAGTGATGTCGGATTAAAAATAAATAAAGGATTTCGCTTGGATACGCACTTTTCAAAATTGGATGTTTTTGATAAGAAGTCATGGGAATTACGTTCAAGATACTTAGATGCGGACATCTTCACATTAATATATTTCATGTCTGAATTGTACTATAGAAAAGAAGAAGCGGATAGTTTTTTTAGAAACATTTTTAAGAAAGCAAGGCAAGGAACTTATATGTTGTTTATCGACAACCGCAACCATCTTTTTTATGGTTGGTTTGATGAGTTATGTAGGGAAACTGGTTTTGAGAATTTGGAATCAGACGAAACCGAATTTAAAACCCACTGGGATGAGGAAAAAAGGGATTTATCCGAATATTATGATAAGTTTGGTGATCCGAAATTGAAAGCAAAGATTGCATACCGGATAGCCAAAAAAAGATGATGAACCATGATTATCAGTGCCAGCAGGAGAACGGACATACCGTCATTTTATGCGGAGTGGTTTATCAACAGGATTCGCGCTGGTTATTGCTGCGTTGCAAATCCATTTAATCCGAGTTATATAAAATTCGTTTCACTTAAGCCCGAAGATGTGGATGTTATTGTTTTCTGGACGAAGAATGCGAAACCTTTGATCCCGTTTTTGAACATGTTAGACGAAATGGGTTATAAGTATTATTTTCAATATACGCTGACCGGGTATCCGAAAATATTTGAACCGAACACGCCCTCGCAGAACGAATCGTTGCAGATCATTCAAACGCTCGCTGATAAAATTGGAAAAGCGAGGATAATATGGAGATACGATCCGATAATATTTTCCAATGTTACTTCGTTTTTCTACCATGCTGATAAATTCAGCGAACTGGTGGAAGCGCTGAAGAATTTTACACGAAGGGTTATGGTAAGCATTTTTGACGAATACAAGGCGGCAAAAAACAGAATGATGGAATTGAAGAAAGTCGGTGTTGAACAGATAAGCGATCCGCAAAATACCGATGAGTTCGGGAATTTATTTCAGACGATGGCATCAATAGCCCGCAGCGCTGACCTGGAGATTTTCAGTTGCGCGGAAGAAATTGATATTAGCAGATATGGAATACCGCCGGGCAAGTGTATTGACAATGAATATATTAAAGATGTGTTCGGTTTAGATGTGTGTGCTCATAAAGACAAATCTCAGAGAACGGAATGCCTGTGCGTTGAAAGCAAAGATATAGGATTTTACGACACCTGCCTTCACGGGTGCGAGTATTGTTACGCAACCAGCAACAAAGAGGCGGTAACTCGGAATGTGAAGACTCACCGAGACGATTCACCATCCCTGATTGGATGGTATGATGAGGATTTTTTAGAGTTAGGCAGTAATATTCAGATGAAGTTGTTTAATTGCTAAACTCATCTTTTTTCATGTTAATCCTGTAAATCCTGCCTATTCAAAGAGAAAAAAAACGTTTCTCCCCACGCTGAACTTTTCATTTCGTGGACATCAAAGTCTTTTTCTTCGGAAGAAAGTTGAATCGCCGCGCTCCATCGCAGGGCATCCTCCCACGCCGCCGCTGATTCCACATGCACAGGCGCTGCCGCTATTCCCCGCAACACTACCGGCACCTCATCCAGCGCTAACTTGTGAGCCACCGATACCGCCTTCTCAAGCACTCGCTCAAACGCCTCATCATTGCCATCATAATTAGAGGCAATATCATCAACCACAACCGTGAAGACCCCTGCCCTGCGCTTCTCACGCAGTTTGATAACAGGCGCTTTCTTC
>JBFMBQ010000540.1:0-4336 GCA_040755115.1 bacterium | reverse complement strand
GTCTAATATCCCTGACAACATTGTCATTTAGTTTTAAACCACTCCAGATGAATTGTTGTTCCATCCTGTTACCCCAAAATATAATATCTCTGTTTTTGTCGTAATTTAAATGCCCACTAAAATCTGAAAGGAACAATTTTCCCTGATCATTAATTATAAACCAAAATTATGGATGTAAAAGTACAAAATACAAAGATAGCAAAAAGTGATGCCACTTTCCACTCTTTTATTTAATCCTTGCAATCGTTATGTGTAAACATGTTCTCTCATATAAATTGTAGATGTTTGAGCAAATAAAAACTGCAAAAATTCTAAAAGATTTATTGACTGTCGGCTGTGAAAACACTATTATATATAGCGGCATCTCAAACGGTGAGGTGCGCCGTTTGAGTTTTTTTTGTTTTGCTGTTATTTTTTTGTCTAATAGAAAGTTAAAATATTAAGGCGAGGAAGGAAAAATGCCGGCAATAGTTATAGTGGGTGCCCAATGGGGCGACGAAGGCAAGGGCAAGATCACCGATATGCTTGCCGAGGGCGTGGACATCGTAGTCCGCTACCAGGGCGGTGCGAACGCAGGGCACACCGTGATCGTTGACCAGAACGAATACCGTCTCCACCTTATCCCATCAGGCATTCTCTATGATGATAAGATATGCATAATCGGCGATGATGTCGTAATTGACCCCGGAGTCCTGCTTGAAGAGATAGAAAATGTTGAAAAGCGCGGTATATCAACCGAGAACCTGCGCATAAGCCGTAATGCGCACCTCGTGATGCCTTACCACAAAATCCTTGACCGCATGGAAGAGGAACTCAAGGGCAAGCACCGCCTCGGCACCACCGGCAGGGGCATCGGACCTGCCTATGTGGATAAAATGGCGCGAATCGGACTGCGCATATCAGACCTCTTTGACGAGGAAGAATTCCGCGGCAGGCTTGGCTACACACTCAAATACAAAAATCTTATTCTGCGCGAAATATTCAAACATCAGGGTTTTGAAGCGGAAGAGATCATCTCAGAATATCTTGAATACGGAAACAAGTTGAAAAAACATGTGGCGGACACCACGCTCCTGATACACGAGGCGCTGCGCGATGAGAAGATCGTTCTCTTTGAAGGCGCCCAGGGTACCTTGCTTGATGTTACGCACGGCACTTATCCTTATGTAACCTCCTCGCACCCGGTAGCAGGCGGTGCATGCGTGGGCGCCGGCATCGGTCCTACCAGAATTGACCGCGTCCTCGGCATCACCAAAGCATACACAACGAGGGTCGGCGAAGGACCATTCCCAACCGAGGCGCACGGCGAAGAAGGACAAATCCTTCAAAAGCGCGGCGGCGAGTTCGGCACCACCACAGGACGCCCACGACGCTGCGGCTGGCTTGACGCCATTCAGTTGCGCTATTCTGTGCGTATCAATGGAATGAATGCCATGGCGATGACGAAATTGGATGTCCTTGACGATATGGAGCGAGTACTGATCTGCACGGCATACAAAGTCAACGGTAAAAAACAGGAAGAATTCACCACCGATTTCAAAGTCCTGCGCTCCTGCGAGCCTGTCTATGAGGAACTCCCAGGCTGGAAGCAGGACACCTCATCCATCAAGGATTTTCACGAGTTCCCGCAGGAGGCAAAAAATTATATCCGCGCCGTTGAGCGGCTAATCCGCACACCCATCTCAATTATCTCCGTAGGACCAAGCCGACGCCAGACTGTCATACTCCGCAAGTTCGTGTAATCCCTGCGTTGACACCCCAAAGGAATCTCCATATAATTGGAAACAGCGAGGGAAATGGGGTAGTTACAGCGAACAGTGATCAGTGTTCGGTAACTGACAACTGATCACTAACCACTATTAAGGAGCCGTTAGCTCAGCCGGTAGAGCACCGGACTTTTAATCCGGGTGTCCCGGGTTCGAATCCCGGACGGCTCATACCTGAAATGAATGAGCAATTTTATAAAATTTTGGTGAGGGATTCATACTTCACTTTTGCCTTCTGAAAAAACATTTTATAGGCAATTGACAAAGTCAATTTTATTTGTTAAAATAAGAATGTAAGAAATTCTTAAGGAATAAAAAAATGGCAGAGATAACGAAAATGTCTTCCAGAGGACAAATTGTTGTGCCTTCTCAAATCCGAGAAAAGTTGCATCTCACCGTAGGGGACACCTTTGCTGTTTACAATACCGAAGATGCGATTGTCCTGAAGAAAATACAAGTGCCTTCTGCTGAAGAAGCCTTTGAAAAATTGAATCAATGGGGCGTTCGTCTTGCAAAGGAAAGGGGGTGGAAGGAAAAGGATGTAGTGAAGATCGTTCATAGAAGCAGAAATAAAAAATGATGATATGATAACATTCGTAGATTAATTAATGCAAAGAGAAAAAGGAGGCGATAGAAATGAATGAAAAAATCAAGTTTTCTGGAGGTAAACATGTTGGTAGTGCTGGATACAAATGTTCTATTTTCGGCAATTTTTTGGAGAACTGAATCTTACAAAATAGTTAAAATGATAGAGGAAGGCAAAATAAAAAACTTTATATCTAATGAAATTTTGAATGAACTCAGAGATATATTAACGAGAAAGAATATAAACGGCGAAAAAATTGAAGAGATCGTAACTGCAATGGTGAAAATTTCTAAACTTATTAAACCATTAAAAAAACATAAGGCAGTCATCAATGATCCAAAAGATGATATTTTTGTTGATTGTGCTGTTGCAGCAGAGGCTGATTATATAATAACCAAAGATAAGCACATTTTATCTTTAGGAGAATATATGGGAACAGGAATTGTTACACCGAGAGAATTCTTGGAAATTATATAACTTTGAGAGAGAAAACAACTTTTTTCTGGCATATAATATTTAAGGATTTTCCTTAGCGAGATTGCAGGAAACTAAAAATGTGGTAAAATAGGATTGAGAAATAGGAGATCGCCCCCATCGTCTAGTGGTCAGGACACAGCTCTTTCAAGGCTGCGACAGGGGTCCGAATCCCCTTGGGGGCAATAAACGGGCGGGTAGTTCAGTGGGAGAACGCTTGCTTCACACGCAAGAGGCCGTGGGTTCAATCCCCACCTCGCCCAGTTCAGGTAATTAGACGGGATTAACTTGATTTACGATGCACTGAAAAGGTTAAACAGCCTGCCGAGCCTGCTGTGGCGTAACTCAATTGCCGCCTCCGGACAGACCTCCTGGCAGCAATAACACCGAATACATCGGTCATAATCAAAAACAGGAACTCTATCATCTTTGTCCCTCTGAAACACCGCCCCGCTCTGGCATATCTTCACGCAACTCAAGCACTTGCTGCATTTCTCCTTAGTAATGTATGGACGTTCAACAATCTGATTCCGCACAAACGGTGTCGTCAGGGGCCATTTCATCATATTGGAGGTAAAAGAGGAGCGCGAGGGCTTGAATTTTTTTACCTGAAATTCTTCAAGCCTGTCCCCGACAATATGAATTCTGGAAAAGTCGGCGGTTCCGAGTGCGCACTGCTGTGCAAATATGGAAGTTTTAACTTTTGCGGTGTCAAGTCCCGCCAGCCGCGCCGCCACCACATCCATAGCGGCGGCATCAGTTCCGATCATAAGGGCGCCGATTTTCCGCGGCGTCCCACCTGTGCCAGGTCCTTCCCCCTCCTGACACAACACCGCATCCATAAGATGCAGAATCGGTTTCGGCGGCGTGAATCCCACCACAAATGCACCATACAAATCCACTAACAACGATGCAAATTCATCTTTGCTCTGCGCGCGCAGATGCCACTTTGATTTCTCCAGACCCGGTATCGCGCCGAATAAATTCTTCAGCGCACCCGTGATATAGGTTATCCCGTGTGTCTTGAATTTCGGCAGGTTGATGATCGCATCCGCCTCATCAAACGCCTTTGATATTTCAAATCGCTGAAAGTGCTTGCCGTTCTTGTTGTAGAGGTAAAAAGTTTCACTGAAATTGGCGATGTCAGTTTCTTCTTCGTTGATGACATCCAGTATGCCTGCCTTCTTCATTGTCGGTTGAAGACGGGTGAATGCGGGATTATCGCCCACCACAGCCTTTGCTCCCTTATCCTTTAACCATCTTATCACTGCCCTCACTATCTCCGGATGCGTGTTTATCGCGCGCTCAGGCGGAGAACCAACGAGAAGATTCGGCTTAAGAAGCACCTTCATACCAGGCTTGATTACCTTCGCAGCACCATCAAGCAGTTCAAAGCACATCCTTACACTTTTTTCAACATCTTCAGGCTCGTAATCAGAACATTTAACAATCCCTATCGTCGTTTCCATAATCATAATTTTAACGGAGTAATCAACAAATACACATTAAT
>JBFMBQ010000539.1:0-6099 GCA_040755115.1 bacterium | reverse complement strand
CAATTTATCTTTTGTTCCGTGCTTCCGTGATTATTCTTAAAAAAGATAATATGTCGCAAAGTTGTGCATAAAAGTATCATAAGTCTGATACCTTGTTAAACCGTATTCAACAACCCCGTTCTTTGAATATTGATAGCGTGTCCCCACAGCGTAAGTGTAATCCTTCCTGTAAGAATCAAAAGCACCTGTAAGCGCTAATTTGCGGATACTAAGTGGGGTCTCCAGCCCCATCATTAACCCGATGCTGTCTCCCTGTTCGTCTATCCCTGTGATCTTGTATATCCCGAAATGCGAGGCGTATTTCATATTATGGTAACTGAAAAGCGCCATCAGTGTTGTGGGGTCATCTCCGAGTTCTATGTCATCGCGAATAATTGCCATTGCGTATTTAACATTCCTGTGCGTCTGACCTCTGTATAGATACCTCTTGCCGAAACTATACTTCAACGAATACGAGGTATACTTGGATGACTTTTTGGCAAGTATATCATACTGCGGCATAAAGTCTATTCTTGTGTTATAGACCGATAACTCAATGTTATCGTCCGCAGCATAAACAAGAGACAAGCCGAGTCCTTCATCAAGGGAATAATCTAAATCCGTCTCTTCCATAAAAGCCCTGTGTATGCCGATCGCGCCGCTCTTTGCAGGCAGTTTTTGCGATGTCGGCATGAAAAGGACGCCGGTAAGCCCCTGCTGTGAAGGGAGTGAATACACTACTTCTTTCACAACCTCTTCTTTTTTCTCAACAACCGGTTCAACCTTTTTCTCCTCCGGTTTCTTCTCTTCCTCTACCTCTTTTTTCTCCTCTTTCTTTGGTTTTTCCTCCTTCACTTTCTCCTCTTTTTTCGGCTTCTCTGCGGGCGGCACAAGTTCATCCATCTCCTGTATCTCCTTTTCGCCCTTTTCCGCCTTCGCATAAGAGATATGCTCCTTCGTCTCAGCGATCTCAATCTGCCCGATGATCTGCCCGCCCCGTTTCACTTCAAAAACCATCCCCTTCTTGATGCCTTCTTTAGTGCCGGCATAGATCAGATAACTGCCATCCGGCAGCATCATATTGACCCGAAGCCCTTCCGTTTGCGCGCCGGCGCAGCGCGCAGTGAACAACAAGACGCCCAGAATTATTAAAGTTGATAATTTTTTCATTGTGTTCTCCCTTGCTTCTTTCAGATAACGAGAAATATTATAATACAGGCAGCGCAAGTATTGTCAAATTAATAAAACCGTAATTCTTACCATGATTATGAAACGCTTATTACATTGGATACTAAACAATCCAATTCTCTTTGCCTGCTTTCCTTTTCCTTTACGCCCTTCGCGTGAAAAATTTACTTTTTATATCCCTACCTACTACCTACTACCTACTACCTACTTTTTTCCCTTTCTACTTTCTACTTTCTGCTTTCTACTAATCTTGACCGGCTGCGGCAGATGGCAGCCTGAATACGCAGGCGGCTGGGACACCGCAGGCAAAGATGTAGGCAGGTTGAATAATCCAATAGATATTGCCTCCGACAGGAACGGACACCTGTTGGTCTTAGAGAAATTCAGCTCACCGCTGCATCACCGACGGCAGCCCCGCCGGCATCTTTTGCAAAGACAACAGGAACAAAGAATTCCCGCAAACCCCGGCGGCACTGCACATCAGCGATGATTTTATGTATGTTGTGGATACAAGAAATAACAGAATCGTGAAATACGGTTTGAAATAATTTTTGTTTCTGGCGCAAAAACTTAATTTGCCATACAGGCAGCAAAATAATCATAAATGACAAAATAATTTCAAATGTCAAAGTCTAAATGTCAAATGAATTTCAAAGATCATAAGACAAAAAATATGAACCACGAATTACACGAATTAACACTAATTTTAATTCGTGAAAATTAGTGTAATTAGTGGTTAAATATTTCATATCTGAAATTTGACATTGATTTGGCATTTGGATTTTGAACTTTGACATTTGTCATTGATCAGGAGGCTGATTATGAAACTTTGGTTAACAACATCATGCTCAGTAACTATGCTGCTCATCTTGAGTCTCACAGTCATAACGCCTGCCGAAAAAAGCAATTTTGAAACAGTCTGGCGCATCGGCAAAGAAGATATAATGTATCAGGAATTCACCACAAAAACTGCACGGCAGTGGATGGACGCCTATAAAAGTGAATTCGCCGATGGATTTGACCTTACGGCAGACAAAAAGTTAATCAAGAACAAGTTCCCGGGAATTCAGGCTGGACCGCAGGACTGGTGGGGCGGCGGCAAAGTATATCCGCTGCGCATACATTTCAGTCTGCCGTCGGTGGCGGAAGGCGGATATGTGTTCACGGTCGGCATTGCAGGTGTCTCCAGAGACGGCAGCCCGCTTCTGCGTCTGCAATTGAACGGCTTTACCGACACAAAAGAACTCACGCGCGGCAGGAACGAAGACCTTCTGAACATGCCCCTTCAGGGCGAAAAGCAAACAGTAACCTTTCACCTGCCGTCCGAAAATCTCAACATCGGCAGTAATACCATAACCCTGACCGTAACTGAAGGTCCCTGGGTGATTTACGATTACTTCCGCCTTGATGCGGTGATCTCCACAGGGCTGTCTGTGTGGAATTTAACGGCAGTTGTTCCGCCGTTTATTGCAAAACATGGCGATGCGCTCAAACGCAAAGTCCAAATCTCAGGACTTGCGCTCGGCAAAAACAGGGAAGCAACCATCATTGCGGAGGTTGATGGCACAAAATACACTGAAGACAAAACGCTCCCGCTCGGTCCTTTCTCTGTTGATGTAATGATACCCGATCAGGCGACCGCCGGAACAATCAAGGTGCGCCTTGAGCAGAACGGAGAAAAGATCGCCGAGACATCAGTCGCCGCTGCACCCGCAAGACAACTCACAGTTTACCTCATCCCGCATTCCCATCTTGATATTGGCTACCCCGATTTGCAGCCGAACATAATGCTGGGGCAGAAGCAGTATCTTGAACACGCACTTGACCTGATTGAGAACCCGCTAGATAACGCCCCAATGACCTGGGTGGCGGAAATCTCATGGTCTGTGTGGAATCTCCTCAAAGGCATCGGACCCCACAAAGAATACGGTGAATGGATTGCCGAGTCTCCATTGCTTCAGGAAGTGCCAGGTAATTTCTGGATGCGTGTAAACGATATGAGGAACATCGGGGCAGCGGCTCGCGTTACAAGTTCGGCGAGAGAGAGCGACGAGCCGAACAACCGCCGTGCAGTGGATGGCTCGCCGCTCGGGTGGCGCACGCGCGGCGCTGCGCGCGGCGCATGGATTGAACTTGAGTTTGACAAGCCGCACCCTTCTGAATTCATCGGTCTGCGCAACGGGCGCGAGGAAGGCAATACGATACAGAAATTACGCATCCTGACTACAGACACGGACGGGCGCACCACCGAGCACGCCGCCGGTCCGCTCGGCGACGAACGCGAGCGGTTCCTCGTCCCGCTTCAGGGCTTACCTATCAAACACATCCGCATTGAAATTGAAGCCGCACAGCAAGATGACCGCCCCGCCGCTCTGATGGAAGTTGAAGTCTGGGAAAACACGCCGCTTGATTCCACACAAAAACGCCTCATCAATGCCATCCGAAACGGCAAACTTGAAATTTCAGGTCTGTATATGAATTTCCTCACGCAGTTCATCCCTACCGAATGGCTTATTCGTTCAATATTGCGCTCTAACTGGACGGCAAAGCAGGCTGGAACAACCCTCAAGACCGCGCTGATAACGGATGTGCCGGGTTTTTCCTTCGCACTGCCTGACATCTTTGCCGGCGCTGGCATTAAGTATTTTTTGCCCGCCTTGAATCCCGACCACGCGTGGACCTGTCTTGAGGGCATGCCGCGCCTGTTTTACTGGGAAGGCCCCGGCGGCGGCAGGATATTAGTAGTGCGAAGTTTCACCAGTTACTGGGACGGCTGGGAAATCGGTTTTTCGCGCAGCATTGATATGGTTGAACGCAATATGCCAGATTTCCTCGCACGACTTGATGCCGAGCAGTTCCCCTTTGATGTCGTGGCGCTTCATCTGATGGGTGACATCACAGACGACGGACCTGTAGCGGAGAAGGTCTCTAATATCGCAGCCGAGTGGGATCGGCGCTGGGCGTATCCGCGCGTGATAGTAGGGACACCCTCAAAGTTCTTCGCAGAATTTGAGAATAGATACGGCGATAGAATAGAGACATTGCGCGGCGACTGGACAGGTTATTGGGAGGACGGCGTGGCATCGTCTGCGAAGGAGACGACACTTGTCCGCACCGCGCACCGCGATGTCCTGTTTGCCAGCGCCTTCGGCGCATTAATGTCGCGCATTGTCAACCCATCAACCGCTTTCAGTGAAAAAATGACACTAACTGAAGAATACATCTATCTATACGATGAGCATACATGGGGCGCCGACATCAGCATCAGCAAGCCCGAAAGCCCGCAAACCACCGAACAATGGCGCTTCAAAAAAATGCCAGCGCTGTCGCTGCCGCGCCTGACCAGTGAACTGTTCTCTATGATTTCACCCCTCATAAGTAGTTTCGCGCCGAAACCTAAAACCGGTCGGCGCATCATCGCCGTGATGAATCCCGCAGGTCAGATGCGTTCGGGATACATCTCGGCGCGGTATGATGATAAATCAGATGGTGCGAAGGTGTTTGATATGGAAACCGGCAAGGAAGTGCCCGCAGAGGTGATCTCGGATGCGCTGAGCGGACGAAAACTTTTCTTCCACGCCGGAAATGTGCCGCCGGTCGGTATCCGCTATTTTGAGGTCGCCCCTGCTGTAGGACGCGGTCTCCGCACCCCGCCGAATGTTATTACATCAGGCGATGAAGTCCTTCTTGAAAACTCATTCTACAAAATTAACATTGATGCCAAAACAGGCAGCGTATTCAGCATAACCGACAAAGAACTTCAGCGCGAACTGGTGGACACCGCCGATGGATATGGCATGAACGAATTCATCTATGTTGCGGGGACAGATAACAGCAAACAGACGCGCATCTCCAATGTGAGCGTTGATGCGGACATCAGCAACAGTTTGTATTCCGAACTGCGCATAGTCGGCGCCGCGCTGCATTTTCCGAAAATCGTGCAGACCATCCGTCTATATAACAACATCAAATTGATTGAATTTGAAAATCATCTCCAGAAGGAAGAAACCTACGATAAAGAAGGAGTTTACATCGCCTTTCCGATTATGAATCGGGGCGGAGAAATGAGGCTGGAAACCACAGGCGGCGTCCTCGCACTGGAAAAAGACCAATTGCCCGGCGCATCACGCGACTGGATTTCTATTCAGGACGGCGCAAGCGTTGTCGGGAAAGAATATTCCGTTCTTCTATCAACACCCGATGCCCCGCTCATTGTCCCGGAGGCGATCCGCGTAGGCGTATTTCAGAAGAAACTGGAACTGAAGAACACAACACTGTTTTCATATATTTTTAATAATTACTGGCATACCAACTACAAGGCATCGCAGGGCGGCAACTTTGTCTTCCGCTACGCCCTGACAAGCACGCCCGGAAAAGCCGCTGACTCCGACATAATCCGTTTCGCGCAGGGCGCCGCCGAACCGCTGAAAGGATTCTGGATAGAGCAGGATGAAAAAGCGGGCGCGAGAACGGGGAAAAGGAGCATCTCATTCATTTCTGTCAAGCCTGAAAATGTCCGAATTCTCGGGATAAAGCCCGCCGAGAGCGGCAAAGGCATTATCGTCCGCCTTCAGGAGATGGACGGGAAGCCGACAATAGTTACGCTCGCCGCCGATCCCTCTCTAAAAATCACCGCCGCAGCGGTTACAGACCTGCTGGAACACGATCTTGAGCAACTTAAATTATCGCGCATCGGGAATACAACTGTAACCGAAGCGAAAATCCCGCCCCGTGCATTGTTGACTGTGCACCTGCGATGATTTTATTGTCGTCGGTTCAAGTTTGCACCTTGAACCTAAATGCAAAGAATTTTATCTTTGAATCTTTGACATTTGAAATTCTTATGACCTATGACCTTTGACATTCTTATGAAATTTGACATTTGATATTTGGATTTTGTCATTCATTTGACATTTGACATTTGACATTTGA
>JBFMBQ010000538.1:0-7181 GCA_040755115.1 bacterium | reverse complement strand
ATCCGCCTCTGCCTTCCATATCAGCAGTCCCTTTGTATGCGATTGGCAGGCTTTCCGCCCGTATAACGGGGAGCGGTGATACGACCGGGGTTTTCTTCGTATCTGTGTTCAATCAATTGACAACAGCGGCTGCGTGCGCTGTGTTTTTTCTTGTGGCGGCGGCATTGGGTTTTACCCTCCGCACTGCGCTCGTGCTCACGGTATTTTTCGGCGCGGGCACGCTCGCCCTGCCATACTCAAGGACTTTTTTCGGCGAGCCGTCGGCGTCGCTGATGCTTCTTGCATCTATCCTTTTTATCATCCGCTTCAGGCAGGTCGGCTCAAATCTGATGCTTCTTGCCGCCGGCTGTTTTTTAGCGCTCGCTGTGGTGTCGCATTACACTTCAGTGTTGCTTTTTGTGCCGTTTGCGATGTATGTCTGGTTTATATCGCCGCACAAGAAATCGGATGGCGCCGGGCAGAAGATACTCCGCCTCGCCACCCTCGCACTCCCATGCGCGATTGTGTTTGTATTGATTCTTTTTTATAACTACGCCCGCTTCGGAAGTCCCCTTCAGACAGGATATGAGGAGCGATTTAACACACCGCTTTTTGTGGGACTGCACGGTTTGCTTTTCAGCCCCGGCAAAAGTATTTTCATATATTGTCCGCTTGTGCTTGCGTTTTTCCCTGCGACAGCCGCTTTCCGTAAGAGTCATTCTGCGGAGAGCAAACTTTTTACCGCATGCGCTGTTATTTATTTGCTCATTCACGCAAAGTGGAACCTCTGGGGCGGCGATCTGAGTTGGGGACCGCGCTACCTTGTGCCGGTCGTCCCGATGCTCATACTTCCGCTTGGCGCGCTGCTTGATGCAAAATCCCGCACTCCACGATTCATAATTTGCAATTTGCAATTCGCACTCCACACTCCGCACTATTGGCTGATTTTTCTCTTTTTGCTGAGTTTTTCTGTCCAGATTATCGGCATCTCTATTGATTTCAAGCAGTATTACGATGCTACATATATGACGGAACGCCCGTCGCTTGAGAAAAACGATCTGACTAATTTTCATCCACAATATGCGCCTGTTGCGGGGCATGTGCGGCTGATGTCGTTTCTTCTGTGCCGCACTGTCAACGGCGAAAAATGCAGCGCTCCGTTTTTCAACCCGCAGAACGATCCAGTCATAAACGATTTCCTCTTCAATAAACTCACACCTGATCTTCGGATCTTTCTCTTGCAGGAAAAAACGCAGGTTGAAAGATTTCTTATCCGTGCAAGTTATGTGGTCGCTTTATTGTTTTTCATCTGGACAGCCTTTACGCTGAACCGTTTTAACTATGAGACCAAGGCAATAGCAGCCAGTAACCAGAAATGGAAGATGGTAAACGGAAAACGGTAGACGAGCATCTACCATCTACCGTCTACCATCTAACACAATCCCTTGTTGCAATCTACTGGCTGCTTTTTTAATTAATGGCAGGTCATCTGGAAATAATGATAGTGTCAATCCAGATGCTGCCTTCGGGGCGTATGTGGATGGCATAATATTTCTTGCCGGCGGTGTATTCCCGCAGACGATAGCGTATCAGCAAACCTTCTTTGTCAATATCAAAGAAGATGCCATATTTAATCAGGACGAGGCGGGGACCATTTTTCGTTCCCCATCGCGGTTCAACATAGATGTTGAAGAAGGTGTAAAACGGGGTGGCGGCGACGAGTTCAGGTTCGCCGAAGTCAACACTGATGCGTGGGTTGAATTTTTTCCACGGCGGGATGCGCCGTGCGCGCTCCATCCTTGCGCCGAGCGATTCGTTCGGGCGGATGCTGTTGTCATAGAATTTCAGCACCTTTTTCACGAACTTGTCGGATAAGTTTATCTCAGGCATAAATCCCATCTCATCAAGCGTGGTTTTGAGGATTATTTCCGAGTAGCAGCGGTAAGGTTCATCGGTAACAACGCACTGGTTTATAGCGAAATCTTTCTTTTCTGCTGCCACCTGCGCGAAACGCTTTGTGAAGGCACTACCGAGCGATATAACCGCAAGGTTCAGGGTCTCATCGGATGTGAGGCGGTTTGTGTATGGCTGATCGGGGATGTAACTGCCTTTTATGGCGTGGCGGTAGGCGAGGTTTTCACCAAAAATCGTCCAGAAATCTGAACTTTTTGCTGGGAGCGGTATTGCAAGTAAGAGGATGAGAAGTGTGGTCATTCTTTTCATTATTCTCACCCCCCTTCCACTTATAATTATTCCCTTAAAGCGGTGGTTTGAAACACGCTTATAACCACTCGTTATTCGGTTGCGGTTGCGCTGCTGGAATCGTTGTTCGTCTTGTCGGTTTTCGGTTTTTTCACGATTACCGAATAACGATAGCCGATTCGAGCTGCGCAACCGTTCAACGCTTTACCAAATTTCTCTTCCATTGAAGATCGCTCATTTTAGGTAAAAAAGTGTGGGAAATTGAGGATAGAAGCGTTATTCGCTAATATCGCCTATTTTTGCATAATTAGAGATAATTTAGCCGATTTTGGCAATTATGGGGATTGTGCAACACAGCAGACCGCATGCACAAATGTGTGTGTTTGTGGTGGCAGCGTAAAGGTTGTTCAATATCTTTGGAAAGTCAAGTTATGCAAGGAGATAATCTCATAATGGCAGCAACCGGAGGATCTTTTATTGCCCGGATTCTGGTGATCCTGTAAAATTGAAAAAACAGTGGGTTTGTCAGAAATCATCTATGACGGAAGGAAGCGGCGATTACCGGCTGGCGCTGTCAAGCAAGCAGGCTGGAAGGCTGTAACAAATCTATAGTGAGAACGGGGTTAGGTTTGTTGAAGGTTACTCTGTGGTTTTGTAGCGATCCGTGACGCTAAAATGAACTATCAGTGGATCAATGAAAGAACATGGATCTAACAAGTGTTTCAATGAAGATCAGGTAACATCATATGGATGAAGTTGAATTAAGAAAAGAAGTATTTGCTTGGTTTGGTGCATCTGTATATGCTGCCAATCTTTTTGAACAAGAGTTGATCACTTTATTGATTCTTGCAAGACGATTGAAAGAAGACAACTTAACATATAATCAAATTGAATGCTTTGACATCAATCTTTCAAAAAAAACTTTAGGAGGATTGATAAAAGAACTATCAAAATATTTTCAACTTCATACTGAGTTTGAAGATTTGCTCAAAAATTATTTGAACAAAAGAAACCATTTAGTTCATAATTTCTTTCGCGATAATTCAAATAATCTCATTTCTGAATATGGGTGTAAAGAAATGCTCAATGAATTAAAAGAAATGTATAGACGGTTTATAGAAGCGGATCAAATATCGCAAGAAATGTCAAAAAAACTAAGAGAAAAAATGGGATGGTCAGAAGATATGATAGATGAAATAGTCAAAAAATCATTAGACAAAAAAAGAGATAAATAAACGAAAAAGTTTGCTAAAAGTTCTACAATTGAAATAAAAAGGCACATGGTGCCTATTGAATACTGAATAAAGGGCATCCAATTTTCGGGCATGAGGCTTCGTTGAGAATACTCTAACAATAGCGCCTCGCTGGAAAGAAATCCCTATTTGAAGTAAAATAAAATCGTGAAGAAACTGAAACTTTACATTGAGACATCTGTCTGGAATTTCCTATTCGCGGACGATGCGCCGGAGAAACGAACTTCCACGGAAATTTTTTCATGGAGAGGTGGAAACAGTACGATACGACCATATCATTATCGCAAAGAGTTGAAGAATTGTCCGGAATAAAGGCGGTGACTGAATGAAGACCATAGGGGAACTAAGGAACGCGCGACTGCGGAAATCACTTGAGGCGGTGAAGGCGGAAGTGAGGCGGATAGCCGGTAACGGAGCGCGGCTGATTATTTACGGCTCTTACGCGCGGGGAGAGGAGCGGGAGGACTCGGACGTTGACTTGATGGTGGTGTTGCCGGATGAGAAGCGAACATTTGAAATCGAGGACAGAGTCCGAGATGCAATCTACGACATCGGGTTCGACAACGATTTCGTTATTTCTGTGATGGTGGTGACGGAGACGCAGGTGGCGGGAAACAAGGGCTTCATGGTGTTCGGAAGCGTGGAAAAGGATGGGGTGCTGATTTGAACGAGAGCAGAATTGCTCATTTCATGTCGAAATCGGATGAAAGCCTTGAACTGGCGCGTGATATTCAGAATAAGGGGCACCCGGACTTCAGCGTGTCGAGGGCATATTATGCCATGTTCTACGCGGCGGAGGCGCTGTTGCTTTCGAAGAGAATGCAGTTCGCAAAGCATTCTTCTGTAATCGGGGCATTCAATAAGGAATTCGTGAGGCCGGGTTTGTTTCCGAATGAGATGACGCGCGCGCTGCAGAAAGCCTTTGACTTTCGGATGCAGGGCGACTACAGCATTGAACCCGTGCCGTCGGATGCGGCGGAAGCCGTTATCGAGGCCGCGGCGCGCTTTATAGGCAGGATTCGGGAATATCTTGTGAAAGAAGGTTTTCTTACAGCGCACGATACGGAGGCGGAATAGAGTAACAAATGATCCAGTCGGCTGAATGTTTCATTCTGCTCTAACAGTAATCGCGATTATCCAGCCACTCACGCTTTCCATTAAATGTTGCCTGCGGAAATAAAAGAACGCCGCCCGGAATTGCAGCGGCGTTCTGGGTGTTTTTCGGCGTTCCTGGTATTGCTTATTTCCCGTGCAGGGTGTCCATGTAGTGCAGGGCATCCGCCTCGCTGATCGAGCCAGGGTAAATCTGGGAGTTCGGTGTCTTATCTAAAATTTAGAAGTTAGTATCCAGAGAGTACTTGCAAAACGCAGCACTGACATCATATTCACCGAGAAAACAAAACCTACTCGCTGGAAAGAAATCCCGGATTGAAGTAAAATAGAATCGTGAAGAAACTGAAACTCTACATTGAGACTTCAGTCTGGAACCACCTGTTCGCTGACGATGCGCCGGAGAAGAAGGCGGTCACGGAGGAATTGTTCGCAAGAATCAAGTTTGAAAAACACGAGATATTTATCTCACGGACAGTTACCGCTGAAATTGATAATGCCTCCGAGGAGAAACGGAAGCGGCTTCTTTCCGTTATTGATGAATATTCGCCAGTGCGTCTGGAAATTGACGAATATACGGTAGAACTTGCGCGGTTTTATATAGAAAACGGTTTGTTGTCCGAAGATCATCTTGATGACCTGTTGCACCTTGCTTCAGCCACTGTAAACAATCTGCAAATTCTGGTAAGTTGGAACCTGAAACATCTGGTGAAACACAAAACCAGGATTCTGGCAAACTCAGTTAACATGAAATTGGGCTACCGTGAAATTGACATTTGCAGGCCTGAGGAGGTGTTGGAAATTGGAGAATGAAGAATCTAAGGCAATGACGGAAATACGGGAAATCAGGAAAAACATGTCCCAGCAAATGAAGAGGATGACCAATAAGGAGATTGTAGAGTTCATAAGAGAAAAATCCTCTACTGTCGAAAAGAAATATAATCTCAATCTTCCATGCCTTGAAGAAGTTATGAAATGACGCTGCATGTTTGCACTCTGATTTGCAGAAACATCAACAGGTGATTTTTCGCTCTATCCATTAAAACCAGATACTAAAAAACAAAGAACGCCACTCGGTATTGCAGCGGCGTTCTGGGTGTTTTTCGGCGTTCCTGGTATTGCTTATTTCCCGTGCAGGGTGTCCATGTAGTGCAGCGCGTCCGTCTTACGCTGATTACGCGGATTCTTTTACAAATCAATCAGGGAAGATTTTGCCGGGGTTGAGGATATTGAGGGGGTCAAATGCAGCCTTGATTTTTTTCATAAGCGCGATTTCGGCGTCTGAAAGGGCAATATTGAGGTATGGTTTCTGTGAGTAGCCCACGCCGTGTTCGCCCGTGATGGAGCCGCCGAGCGCAACGGTGCGCTGGTGGATTTCGCGTATAGCGCGCGGCAGGATATTCTTCCAGTGCTCCTCGTCCATATCGCCCTTGAGTATATTGCAGTGGATGTTACCGTCGCCGGCGTGTCCGTAGCAAACGGCGGTGATGCGGTTCTGCTCGGCGATGCGCGTGATTTCGCCGATGAGTTGCGGCAGGCGCGCGGGCGGGACAACGGTGTCTTCTTCCTTATAGACCGATATTGACTTGACCGCCTCGCCGCAGGCGCGTCGGATGTCCCACATCAACTTCTGCTTTTCGCCCGATTCGGCGAGGAGCACATCGGCGGCGCCCGCCTCAAGACATATCTCACCCATCCGCTCGTATTCTTTCTGAAGCGCTGCGAGGTCGCTGCCGTCAACTTCAAGGAGAAGGAGTGCAGCACCGACATGGACGGGGACTTTCTTTTCAAGTTTTTGCTCCACCAGTTCCACGGCGCGTTTGTCCATGAATTCCGCCGAGCAGGGGATGATGCGGTTCATGAAGAGGCGGTGGACGCAGTCGGCAGCCTTCTGGAGCGAGTCAAAGGGGACGAGGAGGGTGCGGCGGTAAATTGGCAGGGGCAGCAGGCGGGTGATGATTTTTGTTACGATGGCGAGCGTGCCCTCGGAGCCGACGAGTATGTGCGTAAGGTCGTAGCCGGCGGCATTTTTGTAGAGTCTGCCGCCGGTGTTCAGGATTGTTCCGTCGGGGAGGACTGCTTCAACGCCGAGGATATAGTCGCCCGTAACACCGTATTTGAGTGCGCGCGGTCCGCCCGCACATTCGGCGACATTGCCGCCCATAGTGCAACTGCCGCGGCTGGCAGGGTCGGGCGGGTAAAAGAGGTTGACTTTTTCCACCTCGTCCTGAAATGCCTCGGTTATTGTGCCCGCCTCAACGACAGCCATCAGGTTCGGCTCGTCTATTTCAAGGAGGCAGTTCATCCGTTCAAAGGACAGCACCACGCCGCCGTGTATCGGCAGTGCGCCGCCGCTCAAGCCGGTGCCGCCGCCGCGGGGGGTTACGGGGAAGCGCTTTTGAGCGGCAAGTTTCATCACAGCCGCAACCTCTTGCACGGTCGCAGGCTTAACCACTACTTCCGGCATGAAGCGCAGGTCTTCTGTCTCATCGTGTGAATACGGCTCCATCGCCTCTTCATCCACGAGGCAATTCTTCTCGCCTGCGATGCCGATCAACTCCGAGATGATTTCTTTGGTTATCGGATTGTAAACTTTCACTGGCATAGGTTTACATATTATAATACAAGGTAAAAAGT
>JBFMBQ010000537.1:0-4340 GCA_040755115.1 bacterium | reverse complement strand
AACGATCAGTGATTAATAAAGAAACGATAATGTTGACTTTTAATTTACTGTATTATAGCATTTTTTACAATTGTTAATAATAGAACGAAGGGAGATGATGAATAATGACGGGAGGGAGTAACATTCTGGATATACCATCTGATGCGACTCCGAAATGGTTTTTTGAGGAGCGGCTGCCCGTCAAACTGCCCGAGGCGTTTGAAAAATTCAAGGATACAATCGGCGGCACTGAAGGCATTCTTCAGTTTGATGTCGGCGGCGAGGGCGGCGGCAAGTGGTATCTTACGATAAAGGAAGGCACAGCGACTGTAACTGAGGGAGAAAACGAGGACGCCTCAACCACTTTCACCATTGATGCAGCCGACTGGATGGCGATTATCCGCAAGGAAATGGACCCGCAGATGGCATTCATGTCGGGCAAGTTGATGATCGCAGGCGATATGACGCTCGCTATGAAACTCGGTCAGATCATCCGCGGCTTGCTCTCCACAGAGGAACAGTAAAAATATTTAAAATCAAATAAAGAGACACAGGACGCACAGAGTAGGGGCGGTTTGCGAACCGCCCCTACGAAATCCGTGAAATCCGTGCAAATCCGTGCCAAAGTATTTAATTATAACTGAAAAATGTCTTTTGAAGATTTAGAAAAACAAGTCATTGAATTACAAGACCATGTGGAACGCTTAAAGGGCGAAGCCGCCAAGCGCGGACAGGTTGAGGAAGCCCTTCGGGTGCGGACGCATGAACTCGGCGAGAGAGTCAAGGAACTGAGATGCCTTTACGCTATTTCTAATCTCGTTGTCAGGCAGGACATATCGCTTGAGGAAGTCCTTCAACGCACAGTCTTTTTGATACCTGCTGCGTGGCAGTATCCAGAATTTACCTGCGCTCGGATTATGCTGGATTCACAAGTTTTTAAAACAGATAATTTCAAGGCGACGAAATGGAATCAATCATCAGATATCGTCGTCAACGGTGAACATATTGGTACTCTGGAGATATGCTACCTTGAAGACAAACCACAGAGCGATGAAGGTCCATTTCTGAAAGAGGAGAGAAACCTCATCAATACCATCGCAAAGCAACTGGGTTTAATCATCCACAGAAAGCGGACAGAAGAAGCGCTGCACGAATCGGAAGAGTTGCACAGAATCACCCTCAGCAGTATTTCAGACGCCGTCTTTGTAACCGATGAAAACGACTCATTTACCTATATCTGTCCAAATGTTGATATCATTTTCGGTTACTCAGTCCAGGAGGTAAATTCGCTCGGTAACATCAAAAAACTACTGGGAGATAACCTGCTCAATCCTGACGAGTTAAAAACTTTAGGTGAAATACAGAACATAGAAAGAGAGATCACGGATAAGGGTGAGAAGAAACACTCGCTTTTAGTGAATATAAAGCGGGTATCTATCAAAGGCGGAACGGTTCTATACACCTGCCGCGATATAACCGACCGAAAGTTGGCGGAAGAGGCGCTCAGCGCCTTATCTAAAAAAATAATTTCAATGCAGGAGAAGGAACGGGCTCGCTTGTCTCATGAACTTCACGATGAAATAGGGCAGCAACTGTCAGCCTTGAGACTGGAGATTGATCTGCTGAAAAAGCGCAGTCAATCAAGGATAAAAGAGGAACAACTACAGGCATTGATAAACATGGTGGAGGATTCTACGACAGAACTGCGTCGGATTTGCCGGGGCTTGCGCCCTACAGTGCTTGACGATTTGGGGCTTGAATTAGCACTGGAGTCGCTCGTCAGGGAATTTGAAGCGCACAGGGATTTTGTAATTGAACTTTCAATAACCCCCGTTAAGGAACACAAGATGGATTCAGAGACAGCGATAAGTTTTTACCGTGTTCTTCAGGAGGCGTTGACAAATATTGTGCGGCACTCTGAAGCGAAAAATGTTTCCATCTCCTTTCGGCAGGAAAATTCCAAACTCGTCCTGAATGTGAAAGATGACGGTAAAGGATTTTCAGACAGAACACTGCCTGGGGGTAAGGGATTCGGCATTCTCGGTATGCGGGAGCGGGCTGCGCTTTGCGGCGGCTCGTTGGAAATAAAATCACAACAGGGCAAGGGAACTCATATCACAATGAGAGTCCCTGTGCAAAAATAACGAGAGGAGTGATGTCATCCTGATAAGAATAATTGTGGCTGATGATCACGCCCTTGTCCGTGCAGGACTTTGCCGGCTTCTTGAGGCAGAGCCTGATATAAAAGTTGTGGGAGAGTGCGGGACCGGGCGCGAAACTGTCAAATTGTGCGAGAAGAAAAAACCTGATGTGGTGGTTCTTGATTTTGCTATGCCTGATATTGACGGCTTTGAGGTAACCAGACAGATCGTCGCCTTAAAAAAACCAATCAAGATTCTAATCATCACAATGTATGACAACGAAGAATATGCCATCCGCCTTATTCAAGCAGGCGCATCAGGCTTCATTGTGAAGGGGACTTCGCCCGAAGAACTCCCTGTCGCCATAAGAAAAGTCGCCTCCGGAAAAACCTACATCACTCCCTATATCCTGGACGGTATGGTTTTCCGAAAGTTCAAATCAAATAAAGAAAATCCTGTTTCTCTGTTGTCCGACAGGGAACTGCAAGTCCTGTTCAGGCTGGCACGAGGCAGAACCACGCGTGAAATTTCTGATGAATTATCTTTAAGTATTAGTACAGTTGAAACTTATAGAAGCCATATTCTGGATAAACTCAACCTGCGGAACAACTCCGACATAACGCGCTTCGCTATACGATACGAACTGATAGATAAATTTTAGCCAGCAGAAAAATCCTGCATAATCATAAACTGTTAAGAATTTTTTCCGCCTTTTCCCGCCCCGCATCCATCACATAAGGTATGCCGGAAATCCGTGCCGCTTCCTCAGTGAGTGCCATCACATCATCACGCGTGATGGTGGAAAGTTTAAAGTTTCTGCTCCCAGCCATAAGTTGCTTGAGTCCTACCGAGAGTTTCTGGCAGAAGGTATAAATCCCTATCGCACCGAGCGGTATGTCCTTGATCTGCTTGCCGTATTCCTTTTTAAGTTCTTCATAAGTAACAAATATTTCCTCAGGTGTGCTTCCATATTGTGATACGGTCTTCGGGAGTTTGCCCTCTGCGATCCACTTCCCGATATTTTTCCCGACCATACCTGGAATCATCAATGCCCTCCCTATGCAGACTGCCTTTGTCCAGGGAGTACCCATCGCCAGAATCTTGAAAATATGGTCTTCGGTTGAGAAACCGCCGGCAATAGCAATGTCCGGAATCCACTTGCTTTTTGCATCAAGTTTCCGACAAAATTCATTCGTCAGGCACTGGAGATAGAATGTGGGAACGCCCCATTCCACCATCATCCGCCAGGGACTCATACCTGTGCCGCCGGGCGCACCGTCAATTGTGAGGAGGTCTATCTTTGCGATAGAACATAATTTGAGCGCAAGCGCAAGTTCAACCTGCCCATAAGCACCTGTTTTGAGAGTAATGCGTTTCGCACCGAGTTTGCGCAGCCGCTCAACCTCGCTTAAAAAACTCTCTTCTGTAACGAAACCAAGACGGGAATGACGCTCAAACTCCTTAATGGCGCCCGCTTTGAATGCCTTCTGGTTTGCACTCAAAGTTGGATCCGGCGTTACGATGTATCCTCTATTCTTAAGTTCTATCGCCCTTTCTATGGTATTAACCTTTATCTCTCCACCTATGCACTTGGCGCCCTGTCCCCATTTAAGTTCTATGGTTTCTACACCCAATTTATCTATTACATATTCGGCAACACCGAATTTAGTGTCCTCAACATTCATTTGAACAGCGAGGTCGCCGTAATCTCCGTGCCATTGTTTATAGGTTTTCACACGGCGCTCCATATCGGGTGATTTAACGACTTTCCCCTTCTTATCCAGTTGGAGTTTGGGGTCAATGCCGCAGACATTTTCGCCGCAGATGAGCGTGATACCGCTTATGGCTGCACCGACAGCGAAATGCTCCCAATTTTTTCGTGCGATCTCAGTTGAACCTAATGCACCGGTAAAAATGGGGAGTTTCATTTTTACTTTGTTCTTTGTGCCGTAAACTGTTTCTGTATCTACCGCTGGAAATATTGCAGTATCAGGGGAAGGCTTATCAAGCCCTTTTGCACCGATGGCATATCCATGAATGTTCAGGTGTGAGTAATCTACAGGATAATCTTTATCAGCGCCTGCGGTTACTTCTCCGAAGGGTCCAGGGTATATTACTTCCCTGCCCCGGAAGGATGCTTTGAAAACTTCACAGTTTCCGGTGCAGCCGTCAATACATCTGGAGCAGATTCCTGATGCAGGGACAACATTCCGTGAGCGG
>JBFMBQ010000536.1:0-7125 GCA_040755115.1 bacterium | reverse complement strand
AGAAGCAATGAAACTCTTTGAGAAGAATGAACTCGTCGGCGACAGATGGGGCATCAGAGTCAATAAATATGGATTCCGCGGACCGGAAATAGAGGAACCTAAAAAAGGGATAAGGATAATGGCACTCGGCGATTCCTGCACCTTTGGCTGGGTGGTGGGGGATGATTTTACATATCCCGCTGTGATGCAAAGGACACTGCGCAAGATGGGATACGATGTTGAAGTCATCAATGCCGGTGTGGAAGGTTACACGGCGAAAGACATACTGAAGCGCCTTGACTATTATCTCAGTTTCAATCCCGATGTGGTTACGATTTATGTCGGATGGAACGAGATGTATAAAGGTTATAACACGAAAGAATCGTCTTCGGAAAAGAAACCTTCTAAACTTGAGAACTATTCCGCCGCATTTTTTATCATAAAAAAATCACTCTCAAAATTGTTGAAAACAGGTGAATACGCAGAGAGAAAAGTATATTACGACAAAAATGACAAAGAAGCACAACGGGCAGAGAACTATACACCGCCATTCATAAACGATGTGACAGAAATTGTTGAGCGCGTAAGGGAAAAAGATGCAGTGCCGGTCGTTATCACCCTTGCCGGCTTATTCCTCGCAGACAGGCAGCCTTCTCAAGAATCCATTGACCTGAAGCATCTTCCGCCGTTTACCGATAACGCCTATGCGTTTGCAAGGATGGCGTCCAATTACAACAACCTGCTGCGCAGATATGCCCGCAGAAACAGTGTGCATCTGATTGACCTTGACAGATGGTCATACAGGGCATTCAGGGAAAGAGAAAAGTGGTTTTTTGATTCTGTTCACCCGGTTGCGGCAGGGCAGGTTGAGATCGGAGAGCACATCGCATCCGAACTTCAGAATGTTTTTCATCCGTGATTTTGCAACTTTCTTTGCAAAATTATGCTTAACTCTTGTATAATGTTGACACTATGAAAACAACAAAACGATATTTTTTCTTCACAGTATTTTCCTTGATTATTCTTCTCACTGCCTTGCCGCTTTTTGCCGGTGATGCCCTTGAGTTAAACAACGAAGCAATCGCGCTGTTTGACAGAGGCAAGGTTGATGAGGCGATTCAGAAGTTCTCGGAAGCGACAGCACTTGACCCCGATAATGCCGTCATAAGGGCGAATTTCGGATATATTTATCTGGAACTCGGACGCTACACGGAGGCGGAAGCGGAATTGAAACGCGCTGTGGCTCTTGACCCAATCAACACCAGCGCACACAACAACCTCGGCATCTCATACTTCTATCAGGGAAAAACCGGGCAGGCAAAGGAAGAGTGGAACTTGATCCTTCGCCTTGAGCCGGAGAATGAAGCGGCACGCATCAATCTTGATATGGCAACGGGTAAGGCAGCGGCGAAACCTGAAATCCCCGAACAGGAGCAGGCGGCAGAGCCGGGCACAGAGGCGGAAACACTTTTCAAGAGTGGCAAGGACGCCTTCCTCTCTGCAAAATACGATGAGGCTGCGAAATTCTTTGAAAATGTTCTGGAAATCAAACCTTCCTCGCTCTTCAGCCACTACTACCTCGGTCTCTCCTACGGCTACCTCGGAAATATGCAGAGCGCACTACATCATCTCCGTGAATATCTGGTTATGGAATCTTATCCGCCGCAGAGCGATGAAACCTTTCAAATTGCAAAATCCACTTTTGAGAACCTCCAGAAAACAGGAAGAATAACGACCCTCCCCGCTGCAAAGGGGACGGATGCAGGGAAGCATTTCGCTTCAGGGAAACAGGCTCTGCTGGCAAAAGATTACTTCCGTGCAATCCATTATCTCAAGGAGGCGGTGAACCGCAAGCCCGACTCCTTTGAATCAAATTATTACCTCGGGCTGGCATACCGCGCCGTCGGCGACCGCGAGCGCGCCGTCTTTCATCTCACCCGCTGCCTCCTCCAGAAACCGAAAAGTGAACAGAAGAAAATGGCGCAGCAGGTCATCAAAGAACTTCAGTCGCTTACAGGATTGTAAAAAGCAGGTGGTAGATAGCAGGGAGTAGGTAGGGAAAAATATTTTTCTATCCCATGTTGGTTCATGGTTGAACCCCGAACTAACATTTGGGCATAATCATCAAATTAAGCGTAATCGGTATCTAAAAAACAATCCTGCAAATCCCGTTAATCCTGTCCGTCTTTTACCGCCTGCGCTATATGATCCCCTATCGTCCGCAGCACCGCCTCCGCTTCAAGGTCAAGGCACATCTCGTGCCCGCTCCTCTTGAACCAGACAATCTTTTTCTGCGCGCTCGGCGTCGCAATCTTGCTGTAAATTATTCTTGCCGCACGCGGCGCAATCACTTTATCCTTTTTGCTGTGTAGAATAAGCACAGGACGGTCAAACTCATCCAACCGCTTCTCAATCTTCCTTGCGTATTTATATAGCGAAGCGAAGGAACCCGTGGCGAAAATTCGATAATTCCTGTTCCGTTCCTTCTCCAGTTCAGCGTCGTTGTATGAATCAGGACTCTCCCAGAACTTGAACATCTTACTCAAAAGCGGTGTGAGAGTAGTCAACCTGTCGGCGAATTTAAGCGCAGGAGCGATAAGAACCACATTGGAAATTTCTTCCTTATGGTTCATACCGAGTTCAAGTGCGACCAGCCCCCCCATGCTTAGCCCGCACACGATTACCTGCTCGCAATGCTCCAAAAGTTCATTCAGCGCCGCCTCGGCATCATCATACCAGTCCTGCGCAGTAACCCCAACGAGATCGTGCGGCACGGTGCCGTGCCCTCGCAGTATAGGGAAGCGGTAGGGGATGCCGAGTTCTTTGACAAACGGTTCTATACCGCGCACGCAGTCAAGGTGCGAGGTAAACCCATGCAGCACTAACACCCCGAACTGCGCCTTTTTTTTGGTTTCAGGATAGTAAACGATCCCTGTCGTATCTGGCTCTTTCAGCGGCACTTCTAACGGAATGAAGCAGCGATCGTGATCAACGAGTTTGGAAATTTCTATCATCACATCATCCGTGAGGCGGCGCAAGGTCTCGCGGTCTATGGAGTCAATGGAGTAGCCGTTGAAATATATAGGTTTTCCGTAACGGATGGTAACAGGGATGGATTTTTGCAGCGGCGGCATCTCAAGGCGCGGGTAGGCTTCGGGCGGCAGCGCCTGTCCTGTGCCGCTGATGCCGACTGGAATAATGGGCACGCCGCCTGCGATTGCCATTCTCACCATGCCGCTGTGCCCTTTCAGCAGCCCAGTGCGGGGGTCAAGTTGATCGCGCCCTGTCTCTTCCTCGCCAGCGATTGTGCCTTCGGGGAAGATGGCAATGAGCCACCCCTCCTTGAGGCGTTCAATCACATCGGCAAGTCCCTCAGCATCGCCGCCGCGGCGGATATAGACGCTCTCCGTAAGTTCAATGAATTTGCTCAGCACGGGCCATTCCACGAAATCGTTCTTTGCGATGAAATGCAGATCGCGCTCGGAAGATGACCCTAACACCTGCGCATCAAGCCAACTCTGGTGATTGGCGGCGATGATCGCGCCGCTGTCCGGCGGAACATTTTCAAGTCCGATGACCTCAAGGTTGTTTTTCTTCTTGAATCCGGCGAGCAAACCCGATTTGATCCTGCCGTAAAGCCATTCCCGCACCGGCTCATAAGCGCCCACCGCCTTTGCGGCTTTCATAACACCGCCGATTGCCATATCAACCGGTCTTGCGAACACATTCAGCGCCTCATATCTTTCCATTATGACATCAGCCCCCTTTTTTCATACTTTGCGCTTAAAAAATGACTTTGTTAAACATTTCACAAGCATATAATATAGCAAATCTCCATCAATTTTGTCAAAGATTTTATCTTCACAAGATGGTTCACTATGAAAACCAATGACAAAAAACATCGCTTTCTGTCAACAGATTTTCCGCTTCCCCCTTGCAAACTGATGCTTTGCGTCCTGATAATGATAATAGTTTAATAAAAATACCCAGATTCACCGGGAGCGGGAGATGAAAAGTTATGATGACCAAAGGGAGGATTGTTGTTGTTGATTATGATGACTGCGCGCAGAGGGCACTTGTAGAAATACTTGAAGACGAAGGTTACGATGCGATATGTGCAAGAACTGGCGAGGAAGCGCTCCGGATAGTCAGTCAGCAGGGTGCAGACCTTGTGCTTATGGAAGTATTATTGCCAGGCATGAGTGGGTTTGAAACTTGCAAGCGGCTTAAAGGCGACGACGAACTTCCCCCGATGCCTGTCTGTTTCCTCTCAAACAAAAATGATATTGAGACAAAACTGCGAGGTTTCCTCAACGGCGGGTCGCGCTATATTACGAAACCGATTGATCCCAGCCATCTCCTTGATACAATCCGCAGTGTCATTGGTTCTTAATTTGTATCACGGTAAAAACGAATTCAGAATCTGAAATACAATTCTACATAATGATTGGGAGTGGAATTGCCTTACGGTGTTTCCAGAGGGAACATGTCAGGGTGCGCATCGTGCACGGCGCGAAGAATGCGCCATGCGGCAGCGACGGCTTCTTTCGCTTCATCTTCCGGCACGACGCGGAACCATCCGTAATCGCCGATGATGCGAAGCCGATGCAGCCTTTTATAAGTATCACCCAGTTCCACACTCCAGCGACCGGAATTCACAAGCCTCTGATGAACGGCTCCTTCTACCGCTTTATGCGTTTTGAAAGTCATGCCATCAAGGGACAATAAAGCGGACACAGCATAGAACGCGGCGTAATATGCGCGGTTTCCCTTACCATTGGCGGATGAGACCTCCTCCGCGTCTTTCATCGTTTCAACGGCTCTGTCCCAGAGGAATTCCGCTTCCTTCTGCCCTATCACAGTATCACCCCTTCACGCCGCACTTCCTGCAGAAAGCCGAATTCCCCAGCCTCGTAGTCCGTAACATCCACGGGGATAATTTCTATTACGCGGTATCTTTCGCCGTCCAAGTCAAGACCGTGCATTGCCTCCACTGTAGTGCCAATTTCCCTCCACAAGGATACAGGTCCTTCCAGAAGGCAAAGCAGGTCAATATCGCTGTCCTCGTTAGTGTTTCCCCGCGCCACGCTGCCGTAAAGCACCAGCCCGCGAAAACGCGCCCCATACAGCGACTGAAGCCGCTCCTTGATGCGTTGAAGAAGTTCAGTCTGCATTATATTTTTTACATCCCCTCTTTGTAAATCCGTGTAAATCCGCGTAATCCGTGTCTAAAAAATTCATTTCACTTATCACTATGTACTTTTTGCACTGGTTTCAACCTTATTATTTTCTTATCCTGAATTTCTTGTCAAGTTTCTTCAACTTCTCAACTATTCCCCCGTATTCAAGTTCGCTGAACGGCAGCATCGCCGCCCCGGAGAAACCCTGCCTGCGCAGTTCCATCGCTTTCTGCGCCACTTTCGTCCGCACCGCCTCCCAGAACGGATGATCAAAGCAATCGGCTGGTTCCGTCAGTATGCCGTTGCGGACGCAGAACGCAAGCGCCGAGACCACCGGCGGTCCGTCAAAGTATGAAATGGAAGAATTTTTAACCACTGGCATCAGCGGTCCGGTGTGGCTGCCGCGCATGAAGCCGGCGACGAAGTGTCCGATCTCGTAAGGCGAAAGTATCTCGCCTGTGGCAGGAAAATCGCCCTGCGTGCGCACGATGCAGATAGGGTCATCCTTGCCCGTGTATTTGCCTGCGATATTGTGCAGGCGGGTTGTGCTTACAGCCGCCGCCTGTTCGTCTGTCTCCCGCGACCTGATGCTCTCAACGACGAATCTCTGGTTGTCGCGCAGCAGTGCCGCAATGTCGTAGATTTCCCCCGGCGCATTGAGTTCAATTATCCTGTCGTTCGCGATGTGTTCAACATCTATGATAGTGAAGAGAAAACCCTTTGCCATCTTCGGGCTGAGAATCAGCCCCGAGCAGTGCATGGGGTCGGCGAAGGCTAAATAAAGCGGCAGGTTGTATGCGCCGGGGTCTGTCTTGTCGGCGGCGAAAACCACGAACGGCTCGTTCGGACGCTCGTTAAATTCCATCTCGGCGACCGCAGGACCGAGACCTTTCACATTGCCTGAAAAAGCGTCCTTGAGCAAATCCTGCCCCGCACCATATAATCCTTGCTCTTTGGCAACCTTTGTCCCTGTAACAAAAGCATCCCATGCAAGTTTGTGCACTTTTTCATCAAGTTTCCCGCGCGTGTGTGTCATCAGTATTGCGATGTCGTCGCCCGTGAAGCCTATATAAGAATCTATCAGCAGATTTTTTCCTCTTTTCTCAACCGCAGCCTTCACAGCCGCAACCAGTTTCTGACTTGGTGTGATGTGTCCGCCGATGCTGCCGATATCTGCTTTAATGACGCTGATAGTGATCTCCATTAGTTATCGCCTCCGTATCCCGTGAAAATTTTCACAGCACTATTTTTTTCTGATTTTATAATTCTAATTCAATTTTAATTCAAGTGCCAAGATATTTAAGACATTCGTATTAAAGGAGCGCACCGTAAAAAACCCTGTTCCCTGCCGGGAGAATTTCGTTGAACTTTAAGGCAGCGAAACAGCCGCGCCTGCCCTTGATAATAACTTTCCGCCGCGCCACGCGGCACGCCTCCCTCACAGAATCATCCGAGAGCGGCTCGGTTTCAGCGATCTCCCGTATTCTCTGCATTGATTGCGATGCCTCCACAGGAGATATGAACATAGGGTCAAAATATACTATATCATAAGAATCATCCTTGCAGCGGCGCAGGAAATCAAGATGATCGGTGTTTATTGTTTTGATGCGCCTCGCGGCTGCGGTCAGAGCGGGAGAGGAGAAGCGATAAGAGCACAACCCATCGCGAACAAGGTATTCAAGGAGCGGGTTTAATTCCAAGCCGACGACACATCCGTCCGTGAGAGATGATGCCGCCACCAGGGCGTCGCAGGCGAGACCGAGCGTGCAATCAAGAATAGTATCGTTCGGGTTCGGTTCTATTATTCTTATCAGCGGGTCGCGATGTTCTGGATTTTTAGTGCGTCTGCCCGCGGTATTTTCGTGGAAGAAAATTTTCCCCTTCTTCGTGTGTATGAACGGTGCCTCATCAGTGATGATGAGGACAGCCTTTGCGCCGTGTTCGCGAAAGAGGCGCTCGTAAGATT
>JBFMBQ010000535.1:10771-14171 GCA_040755115.1 bacterium | reverse complement strand
AGAACCGCCTCTCTTTTCGTTTCGAGTTCCTGAATCGCTTTCATGGTTCCTCCTCTTATTGTAGATATTTATCTACAATAACACATCTCAAAAAAAATTGCAACCCCACTTTTATGTCGCAGACCCGGAGAACTTTTTTGAGACGATGTGTTTTTTCGCACAATTTCTAACCTGGTATAGTTAGTATCTTACAACTGAACTTCTGCGCAAAATGGTAAGATTTATGGAACCACTGATTAACACTGATGAACACAAATTCTTTATTTGCGCCGCAGGCGCAAATAATAACCCTCTGTGTTCATCTTATCCGTGTTTATCTGTGTTCATCTGTGGTTCAATTTTTTTCTTTGGTTCTGGCTACGCCAGGTTAGGATCAAACAGGACAACAGCAGTCAGTAACCAGCAGCCGGCAGTTATTCGTGTAATTCGTGGATACTTGTTCCGTGCTTCTGTTTTTCCGTGCTTCCGTGATTATAAATGAATTATTCATCTACCCCCCGTCCCATCTTTCCTTGACACAACACTGAAAATCAATGTATATTTACCATCGTTATAAGAGTTTATACTTTAGTGAATAAAGAGAACTAAATGACAAAATAATTTCAAATTTCAAAGCCTTAATGCCAAATCAATTTCAAATTTCAAAGATCAAATTACAGATTTGGGATTTGGATTTTTGAACTCTGAAATTAAAATTGAGGTGATCAGATGGAACTTCCCGCATTCAAGAGCAAGATAGTTACCCCGTTCGTCCCGCTCACCTTCGGTTACAACTACTACATCGGAAAATACCTTGAAAAATACATCCAGTCGCTCGGGGAGAAGAGAATCCTCGGCATAAAGTGCGGCGGCTGCGAAAGGGTGATTGTGCCGCCGCGTTCCACCTGCGGAAAGTGCAATCTAACGATGGAAGAATGGGTGGAGGTCGGTCCCGAAGGCATGGTCGTGAACTATACCATAGCGTATGTGAAGATAGTGAACGGCGAGATAAAAGACCTGTCGGAGCCGGCAATCATAGCAATGATCCGACTTGACGGCGCAGATTCACTCATTGATTGCACGATCAAAGGAATAACGCCCGATAAAATAAAGCCCGGCATCAGGGTGAAAGCCGTGTGGAAAGACGAGATGAAGGGCAGAGTAACCGACCTTGATCATTTTGAACCGGTGTGAAAGTTGTATGTCGAGGGATGTGAAAAGTTAGATGTGAGAAGTGAGACGATCTTTAATACCTCAAATTTTATCATCTATCATTTTACATCTCACATCTTACCTTAAACCGTAACAAAGGAGTCAGGGGAATGGAAAAACAGGTCGCAATAGTTGCCTGCAAGCAGACTAAACATGCTTCACAAAGCGAACTGACGAGAGAAAGAATGCTCTATGAACTTGTCCAGGCGTTGTTGAAAGATGTCGGCATCACGCGCGATGATATTGACACCTTTATCGTTTCATCAAACGATTTTCACGACGGCAGAACCATCTCCAATGTGTTCACACTGCCGCGAATCGGCGCGTACATGAAGGACGAGACCAAAGTTGAGATGGACGGCGCCAATGCCTGCCTCTACGGCGTGATGCGCATCCTTTCCGGTCAATACGAGACCGCTCTCCTCATAGGGCACAGCCTCGGCGGCTCTGAATTCCGCACCCAACTGGTGCAGTGGTGGATGTTTGACCCTGTCTATGAACGCCAGGTCGGGCTTATGAACGAACTTTCCGCCACCGCGCTTCAGGCGAACGCTTACATGATGAAATACAACATCGGCGAGCGTGAACTCGCCGAAGCGGCTGCAAAGAATCTCAGAAACGCTGCGAAAAACCCGAACGCCTTACAGAAAAAATCCGATGCCGCCGCCGAGGATGTGCTTGGTTCGCGTCCACTATATTCTCCGCTTCATCAACTGCATTGCTACCCGCCGACAGACGGCGCATGCGCTGTGCTGCTGTCATCCGAAAAGAAAGCGAAGAAATTGACCGACAAACCGGTATGGGTGCGCGGCGTTGGGCAGTGCGTGGAGAGTTACTATCTTGGTGAGCGCGAACTTTACCGCTCTGAATCGGCGCGGCTCGCAGCCGGGCGTGCCTACAGCATGGCGGGAATAAAAAAACCGAGCAAAGAAATCGCTGTCGCAGAGATAACCGCCCCGTTCGCACATCAGGAATGGATCATAGCCGAGGCGCTTGACCTTTTTGAGGAGGGCAGCGGTGCAGCGGTGGTCAGGGACGGCGCATCGGAAATTGATGGCGCGATGCCGGTGAATCCGTCAGGCGGTGCGCTGGGGGCACATCCGTTCAATGCCTCAGGGCTTATAAGAATAACTGAAGCGGTGAATCAACTCCGCGGCGAGGCAGGCGAGATGCAGGTGAAAGAGCCAAAAACCGCCGTTGTGCACGGTCAGGACGGGATATGCGCGCAGTCAAATACGGTTATCGTGTTGAGTATATGAATTAGACAGGATTCACAGAAAAGTGAACTTTCGCATTTCTAATGCAACATGATCCATAGATAGAAAACAGATTGGGGATGGATTTTTGTAATGTTCGGTTTCCAATCGCAACTAAAGAAAAATAAAGGGATAATTTTGGAGTGCGGTGGCACGTGTTTAGACCTGGGACATGGGTTACACCGCTTTGTAATACGGCGACATGTCGCCGTAAATGAGAGCGACATCGTGATGTCGCACTCCAAGTTTCTGCAATTATTTCAGTAAAAAAATGCGAAAGTTCATAAAAGACATAGAGGTGAAAACATGAAACTTGACGAAAATGTATGGAAATTATTTCAGGAGCATGTAGGTTACACGGACGAAGAGATGAAGAAGTTCAGAGAGAATCCGAGAAATGAGGATGTTCTCCTGAAGGGTCCTGCCTTGATGAATAAAACAATCATTGCAGAGGTGGTTGAATCGCACGGCTGCAATTCACAGCACAAGGTCGGTGATAAATTCTATTTTGATGGGGCGGGCAACCTGATAACCAAACTTTGCCCGAAGAGGATATGCATCTATGCTCTAACTTCACTTTCGGGGTTGGTTTTCACAGCGAATGAGTTGTTCTATGCAGGCGCTGATCCTAATGAGATGCGGTTCAAGAGGACTGGCTGCTTTGATGTAGGAGTGCAGTGCGGCGGCTGGGGTCGCATTGTTATGGAGGTCAGGGTGGAAGATCGCAAGTAAAGGTATTAAATGCGACAGGATTGACAGGGTAAAAAGAGGGAGGAGTAAAGGAATGAGAAATGTCGCCGTAATAGGTGTTGGATATACAAATGTGTTTGTAAGCAAGCGGAAAGATGTGAACATCCCTGAATTGATCGGCGAGGCGGTGCGGAATGCGCTGAAGAACACGAATCTCAGACATGAAGATATTGAAGCGCTCGTTGTCGGCAACATGCAGCCGT
>JBFMBQ010000535.1:0-10761 GCA_040755115.1 bacterium | reverse complement strand
GAGCGAACATATCGGCGGACTCAACAAACCGATTATGCGCATCTCCACAGGCGGCACCACAGGCATGACCACTTTCCACGCCGCCTGCTACCACATCGCATCCGGTCTTTACGATGTGGTGATGGCAATCGGTTGGGAGAAACATTCGGAAGGCGATGCGCAGGTAGGACTTGGCGGTATCGTGCTGCCCGAAGTCTTCACGCTGATGCAGTTCGGACCCGATATGACCTCAATGCAGCGCGGGATGAGCATGGGCGGCGGCACCGGCTCAACCGGCGGCGCATCCTTCCAGGCGATGTCCTATATGAAACGCTCCGGCTGCACCGTCCACCACATTGACAAGGTCGCCGCTATGCTCCGCAGAAACGCCGCACTGAATCCATACTCACATCTAAAGCACCCTGGCTGCACCGCTGAAGACATCGCAAAAACACCGATGATTTCTTACCCCTTGCGATACGGGCATACCTGCCCCACTACAGACGGCGCAACCGCTGTCGTTCTCGTCTCGGAAGAGAAGGCGAAGAAATTCGCCGTTACCGACAGGGTCGCATGGGTGAAAGGTCTGGCAAGTTGCGCCTCCGACCCGACGATCGCCAACCTTGTGGAAGGTCAGATCACCGACCCCGCTGAACAGGAAGCCTGCAAAATTGCCGCCAAAAAGGCATACAAAATGGCTGGCATTGATGACCCGAAAAAAGAGATTGACCTCGCTGAAGTCTATGACGGCTTCGCACACCAGGATTTGATGTGGCCCGAGCGGCTGTTGCTCTTTGACGATGGAAAGTGTCCCGAAGCGCTTGACCAGGGCAGGATGGACATAGACGGCGACCTGCCAGTGAATCTGTCGGGCGGCGTAATCTCCACGAACGCCATCGGCGCATCCGCGCTGAACCGTCCTGCCGAGGCGGCGCTTCAGGTAATGGGCATCGCCGAGGGCGGACACCAAGCGCATAAGAAAGTGCGTAATGCCGTCGCGCATAGTTGGGGCGGGCTGTTCCAGTTTGTATCTGTAACAATCCTCGGCGACACGCCGAGGGAATAGAAATTAGACAGGATTCACAGGATAAAAACAATTAACAGGGGTGAGCGAAATGGAAGAAACAAGGCAGGTAAAAGGTGCGTGGGACCTTACAACATATAAATGGAAAATAGACGGCGGCGGGATGGAACTTCTATGCAGGGGCTTCAAGGACAAGAAAGTTTTCGGCGTCAAATGCCGTCAGTGCGGCACGGTGTATGTCCCCGGCGTTGACTACTGCCGCAAGTGTTTCATTGACGTAAGCGAAGTTGTTGAAGTCAGCGATAAGGGGAAAGTAACAACTTACACCGTGAACCTCGCCGACATACGCGGCAATCCGCTTGATGTGATTACCATTCCCTGCACCGTCCAACTTGACGGCGCCGATTCTGTCATAATGGGCACGATAGAGGGAATTGAGTGGGAAAAAGTTTATGTCGGCATGCCGGTGCGGATCGTCTGGAAAGAAGAAACAAAAGGCGCGCTTGCCGATATTGACCACTTTGAGGCGATATGAAATAACGGAGCGAGCGGAGAAAGATGATGATAAGAGGCAAGATACTTGTTACAGGGGCGGGGGGCTTCAATGGCAGGCATCTGGTTGAACTTCTGAAGGCGGAAGGCTATGAGGTGCGCGCAACAGACCTGCCTGCGGGCGAGCGCACATCAAGCCCCGAATTCTTCAAAGACCTTCAGGTTGAATTCGTCCCTTCAGACCTCACAGACCCGTCAACACTTGACGACGCTCTCGCTGACATTGATTGTGTTATGCACCTTGCGTCTCTTTTTGATTACAGCGCACCGCTGGAACTTAATCGGGAAATCAATGTGGAAGGCACGCGCAATCTGTGCGAGGCGGCGCGCAGGGCTGGGATCAGAAAGTTCATCCTCTGGTCAACGCTCGGCGTTTACGGCGTCCAGAAAGAAATGCCTGTAACAGAGGAATCGCCGCCGAACCCGGGAAACAATTATGAGATTTCAAAACTTGAACAAGAGCAGACCGTTCTTGAATATTATCGTGATGGACATTTCGGCGTTACCGTCATGCGCCCTGCGCCTGTCTATGGCGCCGGCAACAGATACGGCTTCATAAACCTGATTAAACTCATAACCTTCCCTCCGCGTGTTCCAGTGCTGACTAAACTCAAAAGCCGAATACCCTCCGTGAATGTCAGGGATGTCGCAGGCGCCGGTATTTTCCTCCTGGAAGCGCCCGACGAAAAAACAGGCGGCGAGGTCTTCAATGTGATTGATGACACCAACATCCCGCTTCAGGATTTTCTTCACTTCGTCGCCGGATTGGCAGGGAAGGAAACCAGAATCATCCCCTTCCCGGTCAATGTTAAGTTGATGCTGGCGATGGGACACTTCGGGGCGAAAGTTAACAGGTTCGTATCGGAGAACTTCCTGCACGGACGCCCCCTGCTTGAAGATGCCACCGTTGATTACCTCGCTTTTAATTACATCTATTCAAATGAGAAAATCAAAGACCTCGGCTACAAATTTCTATATCCCGACTGCCGCGTGGGATTGATTGAAATGTTTGACTGGATAAAAGAGGAAAACCTGGAGCCGCTGAAGATTTGAATCTGGTGCGAAAAGCAGCCAGTAGACAGGAATTGGGTAAGATGGTAGACGGTAGAAGTTAGATGATCTTTCTCGTCTTCCGTCTCTCTTCTTCCGTTTTCCATCACTGGTTACTGGCTACTGGCTGCTGGTTACTAAATTGAGACACATGAGGCTTTCCTTATCCCTTTTGATTTTAACAATTTCAGTTTGCATTTTTGCCGTTTCAGCGGCGGCAACTGATGAACCGCCGTATGAGACACGCGCGCTGTGGGCGTCCGAAGTAGATATTGATTCACCGCAGGATATTGACCGCCTGATTGCGCTGATGGAATCGGCGAATCTGAACATGCTCCTGCCGTGCGTGTTCTGCCATGGGAATGTTTATTTCAAGAACCGCTTCCTTGATATGAATCCGGGGCTGCCTTCGGATTTTGATCCGCTTGCTTATGTGCTGAAAAAAGCGCACGCCGCCGGCATTGAAGTGCACCCGTGGTTCTGTGTAACCTACATCGGCGTCCGCGGCGTTGAAGGCGGCGGTATGCTGCTGCGCAAATATCCTGAATTCGGCGCGCTTGCCCGCGGCGGCGCCGACTGGGCTGCGCCCGACAGCGGCGGCGGGTTGTATGCGAATGTGCACAGCGAGCCTTACCGTAATTTCATTGTCGCCCTCATGACAGAAATGGTGCGTGACTATGAGGTTGATGGTCTTCACTACGATTATATCCGTGCGGCGGCAGACTCGCAGGATGATGAAACCGTGAAGGAATTTCACAAGAGATTCGGACACGATATGTCGGAGGCGGCTTATGAGGAATGGGTTGCATGGAACAGCCCCGCCATTGACGACATCGTGAGGCGCGCAACCGAAGGCGCCAGAACATACAGACCAAGCACAATTATCTCTGGGGCTGTTTTTACGAATATCCCGCACGTCAGGAAGCAGGGGCAGGACGCCGTCAAATGGGCAGCGCAGGACTGGTTGGATGTTATCTTCACGATGGACTACGAGATGAGCACACAATTAATCCGCCTGAACGAGATGAACTTCGCCGGTTTGGTCGGGAAATCATCGCATGGTGTGGGTTTATCGCTGTATCAGTTCAACAAAGAAGGCAAGGTTGAAAGCCGCCCGGCGGCACTTGTGCTTGAGCAGATCAAGGCGGTGCGCCGACTGGGCATAAACCAGTTTGCGTTCTTCGCCTCCGTCTATCTTGACGATGCTATTAGTGATGCCCTCGCAGGCGGTCTGTTCAAACAGAAAGCGATACCTTATCATAGGGGTGATAAACGATGAAGAAAATGACGATAATTTTATACTGCTCTGCTTTAATTTACTTTGCAACGGTTATGCCGTCAGCACAGGAAATAGAAGGTGTCTTCACAAACCCCATCAGATACGGAATCACGGATGATCATGCCATAATGGAAAATAGTGCGACAGGCATCAAACTGGATGTTAATATAAAAAGCGGCGCTTACAGAATAGAACGAGATAAAAAAATATGGATTGGCGACGGCGTCATAGTGATGCGCATAAAAGGCAAGACACTGTTAAATGTCAATTCGGACGGCAGCGCATCCGGCGAAATGCGCATTGTGAATCACAATTCTGGCAATGGGACAGACCTGACGGGTGATTACAAATTCATCACCCTCCAGTGGGAGGCAGCCTCGCTGCGCTTCGCAACCGAGTTCCGGATGTTTGAAACCTCGCCGCACATTGAGTTTCTTCACTCTTTCCCCGATGGATATTCTGCCGACGAGACAGGGAAATTTGAAGAAACCGCCCTGAATTTCCCTGTCTTTGTTGCAAATTCGGGCGGCGATGACCTGCACCTTTTCTCGTATTCTTATCCGATTTGGCCCAGCCCGCTTTTCGGGCAGAATGTTCGCAAAACCTTCATAGAATGGGGCGACGGCGCTGTGCGCACACCACTCCTTATATTTGATGACAAAGGCGGCACAGGAATACTTTCGCCCCTCAACGATTGTCTTGTCCGCATCGTCCGCATCCTTGACCTGACCGGGCGCGGCTTTGTTCCCGCAGTGGCGGTGGGATTAAGCGGAGAAATAAAAATGCTGAAACCGGGGCATATATCAAAAAGCATCTTGCTTTTCGGCAACGGAATAACCGCCGCAATGAAAGACTGGGGCGATGTGCTTTTGCTCGCAGGCGGCAAGAACCGGGTCGCAAAAGATGCCTCTTTCACGCTCAAATACCTCGGCTACTGGACAGATAACGGCGCATATTACTACTACCGCACGGAACCTGACAAAAACTATGAAACCACTTTGCTTGAAATGGGCGAATACATCAAGGACAACAACATCCCAATCGGCTACTTCCAGATGGATTCCTGGTGGTATCCGAAATCAAAAATTGACAACGGTATGATGGTGTGGGAGCCTATGCAGGATTATTTCCCGAGCGGTTTTGAAGGCTTTCAGAAAAAACTCGGATTCCCTCTCATATTTCATAACCGCTATTTCGCCGTAGATACCCCCTATCAGGAGCGCATGCCTTTCATCAAGGGTGAAAAATCCGTCCATCCCGCAGGGCGAGAAATATTTGATCTATGGGGTGACCAGATCGTCCGCTGGAATGGCAAACTCTACGAGCAGGACTGGCTCGGCACGCAATACAACAAAGTAAGCGCGCTAAGAGACAACCCCGAAACCGCAAGCGCCTGGCTCGCAAACATGGCTGGCGCAATGCAGCAGCGCGGGCTTGATATTCAGTATTGCATGCCAACCATCGGTTTTTATCTGGCATCAACGCTTCATCAGAATGTTACAAACATCCGCAGTTCCAACGACTACATCATCCGCCTGTTAGGGCAGTCAAACAAGTTGTGGCTTGAGCACGGCTACACCTCCGCACTCGCATGGGCGCTCGGACTGTTCCCATTCAAAGATGTCTTCATCTCCAATTCCCCGCCTGAAGACCTTAAAGATGAATCGCCGGCAAAGCAGCAGTTAGATGCCTTCAAACTCGGCAGCAGGGCAAAAAGGGAAAGCCCAGCCATAACCTACGAGCCAAACTTCCAGCAGGAGGCGCTCCTCAGCGTCCTCAGTGCCGGACCTGCCGGTATCGGCGACAAAATCGGTCTCATCAACAAATCACTCGTTGAAATGATGGCGGATGAAGAAGGACTTCTCATCAAGCCGGACGAAGCGATGATCCCGATTGAACGAATGTTCTATAAAAACCCGCAATCCACCGCTGAACCTTTCATCGGACACACTTTCTCCACAGTTTCACAGAACCGCTGGCACTACATACTCGGATTGAATATTTATATCGGCATCGCAAAGGAAAATTTCAGACTGACGCCCGCCGACCTTGCGCTTGAAGGCAACTATATTCTTTACGATTTCAGGGAAAATACTGCCGCACCGCTGGATGAGAATTTTCTGATTGAGGCAAGACTGAAACCGCTTGATTTCGTATATTACATCCTCGCCCCGCGCAGCCCGCAGGGCAGGGCGCTCATCGGCGACATCGGCAAATTCGTAACCGCTTCCGCCTCGCGCATCGTAGAGTGGTCTGACCAGCCAGTCCAGATGGATATTCAACTTAAAGGACCGAAAGGGACAAAGACGCTCCTACTGATATTCAGTCCCAATACCCCGCAGCAAATAACATCACGGACACGGAATCTGATCTTTAATAAAGTTGCGGACATCAATGCACTTGACGAGGGCGAAGAAGGCTGGTCAAAAACAGGCGATAACCTTTACGCAGTCCGTCTCAACGGCGGCGACGGCGAACACATACAACTGCATTTCTGATCATATTGCAGTATCTGTGTTAATTTTATCCGTGTTTATCTGTGTTCATCTGTGGTTCAATTTTTTTGTTCTTTAGTTCTAACTATGCTATGTTTGTGTGATTATGGAAAAATCAGGTTCGGAACAGAGAATACACTCACTGGACTGGCTGCGCGTGTTTGCCGTTGTAATGCTTGTGCCGTTTCACTCGGCGATGATATTTGTTCTAGGGGATTTTCACATAAAGAACGGCGAGTTAAGCCTCGGGCTGACCATCTTCAACGGTTTTGTGCACTTCTGGCACATGCCGCTGTTTTTCTTTGTCGCAGGCGCAGGCACCTGGTTTGCGCTGCAACGACGCACCGTCGCTGAGTATGTGAAGGAACGGTTTCTGCGCCTGTTTGTTCCGCTCGTATTCGGGATACTCCTGATTATTCCACCTCAGGTTTATTATGAGCGGATATTAAAATCGCAGTTTTCAGGCTCATACATTGCATTTTATCCGCATTTTTTCAGGGGAGTTTACCCGCGCGGCAACTTCAGTTGGCACCACCTGTGGTTTCTTGCGTATCTTTTTGTTTTTTCCATGCTGTCGCTGAAGATTTTTTTGTGGCTGCGTTCGGAAAAGGCGAAGCCGTTCAATGAGAAGGCGGCGGCATATTTTGGCGCGGGTGCGCGGATATTTTATCTGTCCGCCCCTTTGATTATCGTGGAAGCGTTATTGAGGATTAAATATCCCGGTTGGCAAACACTCGTGAGCGACTGGGCGAATTTTCTTTTTTATTTGATCGTGTTCATTTACGGCGCGTGGCTGAATTCTGAGGTTAAGTTACAGAAAGCGATTGTGAGGAACAGGTGGACATCGTTGGCATGCGGAGCGATTATTTCTGTAATATTTCTGATAATTGAACTGACCGGGCACAATCCACCCTGGGGCTATAATGCAGCGCGTATCGGATTGCTGTCGCTGAACGCACTGAACAGGTGGTTCTGGCTGCTCGCCATAGTTGGATTTGGAATGAATCATCTTGAATTCCACGACGGGTTCCTGAGATACGCCAACCAGGCAGCGCTGCCGTTTTACATCCTGCATCAGACAGTGATCATCGTAATCGGCTTTTACATTATACAATTGCGGCTGGCTTTGATGATTAAGTATGCCGTGATCTGCATCGCAGCATTCCCTGTTACGATAGCCGTTTACGATTCCCTGATTAAAAGAGTAAATGTGCTGCGTTTTATTTTTGGGATGAGGTTAAATAGATAATATACAATATTGCAAAAAACTTAAAAGATTTCACGCAAAGGAAGCAAAGATGAGCATTGAACGCAAGCGCAAAATGACAAAATCCAAATGCCAAATGTCAAATCAATGTCAAATATCAAAGGTCACAAGAAGGGAAACGGAAGACGGGAGACGATCAAGGATCGTCTTACTTCTACCATCTACCGTCTTACCCAAATTTGTCATTTGACCTTTGTCATTCATTTGACATTTGGACTTTGACATTTGAAATTATTTCATCTTTTCCCTTTGCGCACTTTGCGTTTCTTTGCGATTTGCGTGAAATTTTTGCAACTTTAGCCTTAATAAAGTTTCTATGATATTGAAAATAAAAACCATCATTTTTTTTATTTTATCAATAATTTGTTTAAGCGGATGCGCACATCGGAAGGGAATTATGCATGCTGTAGGCGATATGCAGGAAATTCTGATTAAAAATGAACTTGAGAAAAAGTATAAGAATTACAGGGACATTTATGCAGAAATGCACATGTATATGGGCGGCGGCGCTGTGGACACATGGTTTGATGATGCGCATGAAAATATAGTTGGCTATGACGGATATGGAGACTCGCAGGGTTTTACGGGGCTGGCAATGGCAGCCTTTACGCTTGCGGGTGATTGGGACCTTGCCAGAAAGTCGTTTGATTATCTGAAGAAGTGTGAAGTTGAACCGGGGCTTTTATACAGATTCCCAAACCTTATGGAGAAAGAATCATACCTTAACAATGTAACAAGTATTGATCAGTATATAATGGATTTTTTAGGGTTTGCGATAGCATATAAATTTGGTTCTGAAGATTTGAAAAAAGATGTAAAGGATATGGTTTTCAGAATTGTGGATTATGGTCTGAAGCATGACTGGAAGATGGGAAACGGACCTTATACGAACATAAAAAATGCAACGGTGCAATTGGAATTGATGACAGAGTTAATGGGTGATTATATTGATATTGAAAATGATATGGAAAAGTTATCTGTGATAAGTCTTGTTACAAATCTTTCCAACATATACAATCTTTTATACGATAATTACTACAATTTCCATCTTTTCTGGGCATTGCTTTTAACAATCAGACTCGTTCAGCCTGATATGACGGAACTTGATGGTGCTGTTGAAGGATTTTATAAGGCTTTGCAAAACGATAACAATGCGCTTTTCAATTGGCTGTATAATTTTCATAAGGGCTATGATGTTTCATTTGTGGTTGAAGAATTAATGAGATTTCCGCCGACTCAACCGAACATGTGGCTTAATTCAGGGTATTCAGATGGATATAGATGGCAGCGCAGTCCGGAACAAATTAAGGAAAATAATGAGAAACCGCACGATAGTCCACTGGAATATCCGGGTATAGATTATATGTTGCTGTATCAACTCTGGAAAAATACAGACAAACTGAGAAGCAGTTAATAATCCCTTGAATTATTCACACAAGTAGAGAATTCATAGGCAGTAGGGGCAGGTTTCAAACCTGCCTTAGTGAATATGACGATCAAACAAGGAGATCGGTCTTTAAGCCTTTAAAGATATCAATGTTGCTTGTGAGGCGGGTAATGACATTCTGAGGGTTCGGAATTGAAGTGTTGGTGTGCCTGATTGCGTTGGGATTAAAGTTGGTGTTCTCCTGACGGCGCAGCGGCTGCTGCCCGAGCAGATGAGCGCTCATCAATTCCCTTGCATTGGTGATGAGACCTATTTTTGTAACGCCTGGCATCTTACCCCACCTCCAATTCTGCGATGAAAAAATTATCGCATAAACCAAGCCGCAAGTCAATTATTTCGGCTTGTTTTTTCCGCGCTGCGGTTTTCCTTTTTTAAATTGATGGATCATGCTTCGGATCTCCTCTTCCACCTTGGGCCATGTTATGATGAAGCGCACTATCTCCCGCGTGGTTAGAATCCGTCTCAGTTCATCCCGCAGCCGCATCTCTATCTCCACGCGCTCCTCCTGCACCCTCTCAAAATCGTCAAGCGCCCTTTTAAGTTCCTCCGTCGGCGCATTCTGCCTGTATAATTCTTCAAGTTGACCGATCACTTCAAATTGACGCCTCGTTACTTCCTCTCTCTCCCTGAAGTGCGCTTTTATCAGTTTGAACAGAGCCTCTTCCTTCTCTGGCGGTAGTTTCATCTCCTCGGAAATACGCCACATCATCATCTTCTCTATCCGCTCCCTCACCTTTCCGCGCATATCAGGTTCTTCAGGCTCTCCCGCCTGCGCCGCAATGCAAAGCGCAAATACAAACATCACTGCTATTACTGAATTTTTCACCACTTTCATATACGCCCCCGATTTTTATTTAAAGTTATATGGCTATGCACTTGACTCAAGCAGCTCCGATATGTTTCTCGTTATTCGGTTGTGGTTGCGCTGCTGGAATCGTTTATCGGTTATGGTTGAACGGATTAAAAAACCGCAACCGATGGACGATCACCGATTCGAGCCGCGAAACCGCAACCGTCCAACGATTGATTCTTAAATCTCAAGAGTGCGAAAGAGAAGTTCCAGTTCCTCTTCAGATACTCCTTCTATAATATCGGATGGCGAGGGGGAAAGAAAAATGCTCTCTCCGTGAAACACAGGATTTGATGGAAAATCAATCTTTTCCTCGTCGGAATACAAACCATCGCCCTCCATTGCGATCCGTATCTCTCCAGTAGATTCTTCGCCCGGCAGCGGGAACGCACTGGAATCTCTGAAGGTAGCAAGAAGAATCTCTGCTTCGGTCGGAGACACAGTCAATATGCGATGCTGCTCAAGGCGTGAAAAAATGATTACTCCAATAACAGCGATCAAAAGCATAGCAGGCGCCAGAATAGATGAAGGTCTCCATGTTACATTCAATGGTAACCGGGGTTTAATGTCCTCAACCGTACTTCGTTCAGTCGCCTCCAGCCTTGAGCTCACAGCCTGTTGAAAGGCATTCCAGAAATGTTCCGTTTTCTGAGGCACACTGACAGTGCGGAGCGACTTAAATGTCTCTTCCATCGTCTCGCGATATTCTGAACACCGCGGGCATCGCGAAAGATGCTCTGCTAATTTTTCCCTCGCATGCACAGGCAGCGCTCCATCAAGGTCGCTGACTATCAATTTTCGTATTTTTTTACAATTCA
>JBFMBQ010000534.1:0-10968 GCA_040755115.1 bacterium | reverse complement strand
GCTTGGTGTCGCCTTCAAAAAGGATATAAACGATGCGCGGAACTCGCCGGCACTGAAAGTCATTGAAGAACTGGTGAACCGCGGCGCACAGGTGTCCTACCACGACCCCTTTGTGCGCAGTGTCGGCAACGGCTCGGAATTCTTTGATGTTGACTCTGCGATCTCTTGTATGCGATCGGTGAAACTGTCCAGAAAATTGCTTGAGAGCCAGGACTGTGTCGTGCTGCTCGTTGACCACGAATGTTTCAACATCAGAGATGTCGTGAAAAATTCAAAACTTGTGGTGGACACCAAGAATGTAACCAAGGGGATCAGGGCTAAAGGCGCTCGGATTGTGAAGATATGATTTACACAGGTATAAGAACCTCCGAGAACATTCCTTGAACTGTTTGAACTGCTTAAACTGTTTAACTTTTGACAATAAATCCTACAAAATCTATAATCATTCCTGAATTTGAATATTGAACTTTTTGCACTTGGATGATGATTGACCGCCCATTAATCTTTTTTTTTATCGCATTCATTGTGGCATTTCTGATCACGCCCTTATTTGGACGATTGTCGTTCCGACTCGGGGTTATTGATCACCCCTCACGACGCAAGTTCCATCTCACCTCAATGCCTATGATGGGCGGCTTCGCTGTTGCTTTCTCCTTTCTCGCCCTGCTCCCCATCGCTCTCGGCTGGAATGCATTCAGAGAATTTTCCGGCATTATACTCGCTTCACTCGTCCTTATGGGGTTCGGTTTCGTTGACGATGTGCGCGGCATCTCTCCCATTATGAAACTTGCCGGGCAGTCAGCAGGGACAATCATTCTCATAGCGAGCGGTCTGATGTGGCGGATAACCGGCATCTATCCGCTTGATATTCTAATAACCTTTATATGGGTCTGCGGTATCATCAATGCGATGAACCTGCTTGATAACATTGACGGGCTTTCATCAGGCACCGCAGCGATCACCGCTGTATTTTTCTATCTGATAGCGGTCCTGCACGGCGCCGACCAATTTGCATTCCTACCCATCATTCTCGCGGGCGCATGCATTGGATTCCTATTCCACAACTTTCATCCGGCGAGCATTTTTTTAGGCGATGCGGGGAGTATGTTCATCGGCACACTTATCGCCGCCTTCGGTATGGTGCTGCCGCGCTCGGGAGATGCGCTGACGCACCTTGTGTCGGCAGTGGTCGTTGGGCTTCTGATACTTGATACCGGACTTGTTTCCATCCTGAGGCTCACAAACCGCCGAAGGCTGTCGCGCGGAGGCAAGGACCATACTTCGCATCGGCTGTGCGCGCTGGGACTGAGCGTGCAGTCATCGGTCATCGTGTTGTTCGCAGCGAACTTCTTCTTCGGCTTCTGCGCAATTTTTATGCTCAAAATAGGGACGCCAAAAGGATTGATCGTTCCGTTCGGTCTGTTTATGTTAGGATTGATGTGTATATATCTGCTTAAAGACACCTATGATTATGGCAGGGAGGGTGCATGAACTGTGCACAGGCACTGGTGAAAGCCCTTGAGGACGAGGGCGTGGAGGTAATCTTCGGCATCCCCGGCGGGGTGGTGCTTACCATTTACGATGCGCTTTACGATTCATCCATACGCCATATACTCGTCAGACACGAACAGGCGGCAGCGCACGCCGCTGACGGCTACGCACGCGCCACCGGCAAAGTGGGCGTCTGCCTTGCAACCTCAGGGCCCGGAGCAACCAACCTCGTTACCGGACTTGCTAACGCCTGCATGGATTCCATCCCCATCGTCGCCATAACAGGTCAGGTCAGCACCTTCATGATCGGACGCGACGCCTTCCAGGAAGCCGATATTTACGGTATCAGCATGCCGATAACGAAACACAACTATCTCATCAAAGACCCGAAAATTCTCCTTCAGGTTCTCAAGGAAGCCTTCTATATCGCCTCCACCGGCAGACCAGGTCCTGTGCTCATTGATATACCTGCAAATATCTCTGATTCCATTTTTGATCTGATACCGCCGCAAGAGAAAGTTGATCTGCGCGGATATAAACCGAAAACCACAGGACACAAAAATCAGATCAAATTCGCTGCGAAGGCATTGAATGATGCTGCACATCCGCTGTTGTATATCGGCGGCGGCGTCATTATTTCAGAGGCGCATAACAACATCAGGAAAATCGCCGAAAAAATCAACGCGCCTGTAACTACAACGCTTATGGGTAAAGGGGCGTTCCCTGAGACTCATCCCCTGTCGCTCGGCATGCTTGGTATGCACGGCACATACTATGCAAATATGGCGATCTCCAACGCCGATGTCATCCTGGCAGTCGGCGTGCGCTTTGACGACCGCGTTACAGGCAGATTTGAAACCTTTGCGCCCAAGGCGACCATCATCCATGTAGATGTTGACCCCGCGGAAATCGGCAAGAACATCCGCATACAGATACCCATCGTCGGCGACGCAGACAATGTGCTTTCTACGCTACTTCCGATGTTAGATAAGACAACCCACGCCGACTGGATCGCTCAGATTGAAAAATGGAAGGGTGAACATCCGCTGCGATACGATGACAATGAAAAAAAAGAAATACTGCCTCAATATGTGATAGACAAAATATGGCAGGTGTCAAAAGGCAAAGCCATCGTTACAACAGAAGTGGGACAGAACCAGATGTGGGCGGCGCAGTATTACAAGGCAACCGAGCCGCGCACTTTCATTTCATCGGGAGGGCTGGGGACGATGGGCTTCGGGCTGCCCGCTGCTATCGGGGCTCAAATCGGCAGACCCGACCGCCTCGTCATTGACATCGCAGGCGACGGTAGTATTATGATGAACATACAGGAACTTACGACCGCCGTTTACAATAAACTCCCCGTGAAAGTCTGCATACTGAACAACAAATATTTGGGCATGGTGCGACAGTGGCAGAAATTATTCTATAAGGGACGATATTCATATTCACATCTGGTGGGCAACCCCGATTTTGCAAAGGTCGCGGAGGCATTCGGCGCGGTAGGCATCACGGTCAGGAAAAAGGAAGAAGTAGAACCAGCGCTGCGCGAAGCCTTCGGCAACGGCAAGACCACAGTGATAGATTTTCATGTGCGAAGCGAGGAGAAAGTCATCCCATGGGTAAAGAGAGGCGGCTCGCTTGAAGAGATGATGCTTGAGTAAAACCTCTGTTATTTTTCTAAAATACAACCCAGATATTGACTTAAAAAATGAAAGAAAAAGCTCTTGAAGTAATAAAAGAAATTTTATCTAAAAAGGGATTAAAAATTGTAAAAATAATATTATTTGGCAGCAGGGCGAGAGGAGACTTTAAGTGGGAGAGCGATTGGGATTTTCTTGTTGTAATAGATAAGGAATTGACCTTCACCGAAAAACACCAAATCATTGATGAAATTCAAATCCAATTGGCTAAATTAAAAATACCTAATGATATAATCATAAAATCTGAAAAACAATTTTCCATTATGAAAGAATACCCTGGTAATATCTCGTTCTACGCATATCAAGAAGGACAAGAAATATGATTGAAATAGTAAAAAAATGGATTATCAAAGCAGAAAACGATTTTAAGGCTGGTATGGATGAAATGAACACCGAAAACCCAGCCACAGATACAATATGCTTTCACATGCAGCAATTTGCAGAAAAGTATTTAAAAGCATATCTGACTTTTAACAAAAAACATTTTGGCAAAACTCACAACATTGCAGAACTTATTGAATTATGCAAAGAATTAGACCCTGAATTTGATTCTCTTTATCAGTTAAACACAAACAAGTTAACCAGATATGCAACAGAATTTAGGTATCCAGATGATTTTTATATACCAACAATTGAGGAAACACAAGAGGCGATTGATATTGCAATAAAAACAAAAAAATTTGTGATGGGAAAACTTAAAATGAGCAATGAATTGAATTATTAAAATCTAATTCTGAGAAATCGGGGAAATAATGAATACTAACGAACAAACGATCAAGCGGCACACGATTTCCGCGCTGGTAGAGAATCGCCCCGGCGTCCTTGCACGCATCGCCGGGCTGTTCAGCCGACGCGGCTTCAACATCAGCAGCCTGTCTGTCGGCGAAACTCACGACCCTCAACTCTCGCGAATGACTATAGTGGTGGAAGGCGATGACCTCGTTCTGGAACAGGTTACAAAACAACTCAATAAACTCATTGATGTCGTGAAAATAAGCGATATAACAAGAACCCAGACAGTGAACCGCGAACTGGCTTTCATCAAGGTGAAGGTGAATTCTGCGACGCGCCCCGAAATTATGCAGATCGTCTCCATCTTCCGCGGGCAGATAATTGATGTGGGCGAAACCTCACTGATAATTGAAATCACAGGCGATGAAGAAAAAATCGCCGCCATCATTGACCTGATGAAGGGATTCGGCATCGTTGAAATCGTCCGCACGGGCAAGGTCTCGCTTGTGCGCGGCGCGCAAAGCACCTGATTTCAGTGGTTATTGATTAGTTGTGAATTACTACTTGGACAGAAAAGGGAAGAATGGTGTCAGATTGACTATTGTAGTATTTAACAATTAAGGAAGATTATGTAGAAATGTTGTTTTTATTGATTCAAGTGGAATTGATTGCGGAGAAGCACCTTTTATAGTTCATGGCGGTATCGGTATTCCACAACATAATTACTGGAAATTTATCACATCGGTCTGGGATTTAGAAAATGATGTATTTGGCACTCGTCTGTATAAAGTGGGAAAGGAATTGAAGGGAAAAAAGTTACTGTGTAACGATAAATATAAAATGTCAAAACAGTTTTCCGAAAAATTTCCCTCCATATCCAATGAAGATAGGCGACTACTTGTTAAAAATTGTCTCTCAAAAGGAAATGCAGCAAGGGGTAATCCGCAATCGCCACCAGTAAAGGGGGTATCGCGTGCACCACAAAAAAGCGCCGAACGAATGGCATATGCTAATGCAGGTTTTTCCTTTGTAGATAGATTGCTTGATTTATGCCTTCATTATAATGTGAAAGCATTTGCTGCGGTTATTGAGAAAAATATGTATCGGGATTTATTAAAGAGAGAATTTATGCCACAAGAGCATGACTTTTTATTCCAGCGATTTTATGACTGTGTTGTAAAGACGACAAAAAACGGTATAGGCATAGTATTTAGTGACGATGAACAGGAAAAGATTCTCCAACATACATTTGAATTAACAGAAGAATTTTTCAGGACTACATCAAAAGGGAAAGAATGGAGTAGCCGTCTTATTCCGAGTTCACTCTATGTAAAGTCTGATTTCAATACGGCTATTCAAGTGGCTGATATTATTATTTACTGCATTAATTGGGGGTTTTGCATTCCCCCTAGGATGAGTTTAACCGAGAGGAAGAGTTCGGTGCGCCTTTATATTAAAGAATTGTTTGAGAGTAAAATTGACAGAATACAATACAAAGAGGTAGACCAACACCCTGATTCATCATCGTGGTTTGGAATATACCCACTTCCGATGTTAAAAACGGAAAGGAGACAGCGACGTCATCACCTACAGGACTAATCCTATAGAATCAGACCATCAAAGTCTCCAGTATAAGTTTATTCAAAATATGATACTTTTGTCAAGACTTTTCTAAAATTTTTATAACAATTACACTTTTTATAAAAATAGCAATTATTACAAATGACTAAGGTAAGACATACCATATAAAGCACCCTGAGTAAAAATTTTGACAGGACTGGATACTTTTTCCACCTGATTTCCCACTACCTCCGGGACATTACTAAAGTTTTTTCGAGGTAAGTTGGATATTAAATGTCAAGGGTTAAATTCTCCGCCACCCTCGTTAAAGATTTCTTACTCGCTATTTCAATTTCACCAGTTCGCAGTTTGTTTGAATAGATATGCGCAAGTCTGGTCGGCTCGGGAAGCCGATAGCCGCGCAGGCAGTTCTGAACGATTTCAACAGCGGTTGAGAGTTGTATTTTGTGCCCCACTGATACGAAGACAGGTTCAACGCCTTCGCGTGAGCGCAGGACTGTTCCAACGGTCTTTCCATTATTGACCAGCGGGGCAGACACCCCGCATTCTGTGCCGAGTCCTTCGTATTTCCCTACAAGTTTGCTTTTGGCACAGCCGATACTCGGTGTACTCAGAAGAATGCCCATGTGTGTTGCGATGCCGATGCCACGCGGGTGAGACACGCCGTGCCCGTCAAATATAATCACATCCGGCGATTCTTCCAATTCCTCAAAAACCTTTATAATCACAGGTCCCTCACGAAACACGAGCAAGCCCGGTATGTATGGAAATGTCGGTTTGCCGACGCCGTGCTTGATTTCTATAATTTCAAGACTTGGATACGAGAGAACAACAACTGTCGCATAAAAACAATCATCCCCTTTCGCATAAGATACATCCGCTCCCGCAATCGTCCTGACGCCGCCCGCATCAAAATCATCGCTGATAATGATTTTTTCGCACAGCCGCCTCTGTATCGCTATCGCCTCAGCGGGCGACACATCCCAGGGATGAAAACTGTGAACTTTCATTGTTATTAGTTGTCAGTGATTAGGGGTCAGTTGTGAGTGTGAGTTAGGCGCGGTGCGGAGACCACGCCCTATAGTTTCATTATAAAATGAAAGACGGCTTTTCCTGTTCCTTCTTTTTCTTTTCCTCTTCCTCTTTCATCGCCTTCTCGTAGGGGCAGCCGCCGGGCGGCGGTCCTTTGGGGCGCGTATCGTAACGCGTAGATACCTTGACACCCAGGTCTTCAAGCGTAACTTCCGGCGTGTAAACAAATGCAGAAATGGATCGCTTCAGTTTGATACCCCCGCACTTCCTGCATTTCTTCACAGGCATCCTGCCGCCCGGTAACTCCAGAAACTCGTTACGCTCGCCACAACTCTTGCAGATATATTCGTAAACCGGCATTAGATAATTAATTTGAAAATTATCTACATAATCCTGTGAATCCTGTTAATCCCGTCCTGATAGATTATTACCGCCGCTCATTTATACGCTTCTCTATCGGTGTTTTTCCCTTCGGTTTCCCTGCTTCCTTCGTTTCCGCCGGTTCTTCTCGCTCTTCTTCTTCGCCGCCGGAAACAGTCTCGCCTTCAGTTACCGGCGTCCGCTTCTCCAATAACCTCTTCGGCGCAGACCTTCTCTGAAGCGGTCCGCCCTCAGCGCTCGGCGGCGCCTCGTGCGGTATCTGAAGTGTATCGCCCTTCATCACCTCGCCGCCGGAGGTGCCTATCAATTTAAGTATAGTGATGTGTGCGCCGACCTCAACTACCTCTGCTGCACCGACAACTGTGCCGCCGCGCACTATCTCCACCAGATTACCGGGACGGAAGCCGCGCTCTGCATGATCACCATAAGTCAATATCCTGCCACCAGCCTCAAGCACACTCACCACGGCAGGCTCAAGATTAGCAGATGCAGCCGCCGGTCCACCGGCACCGGCGCTGATGCGCTCTATGCGATCACCAACCATCACCCACTCGTCCCTCTCAAGTGATTGCGTCTTCAATTCCATGTAATCAGGCTTGATTATGGTAACAATCCCTGTGCCGACCCTTCGCTCGCCGCGGAGTATTACAACTTTGTCGCCCCTGTAGCAGTCCTTGCTGTAATCGCCCGAAACAGTGAAACGCCCGTCCGGCGCAACATAGTCAATCTCGCCCTTCGGCGTCGCACACCACACGGCGCCGGCACAAAAAACGCAGATGAAAAACAACAATCCAATTTTTCTCATTTTGATTTCTCCCTTATAATGGTTCAACATCCGAATAGTAGTAGATCACCGCTCAATCATTTTACCACAAAAGATATTTTATGCTAAAAGCCGCAAATATTTAATATTATTTTTTAAATCCCTTGATAATATTAACCATAAGTCTGGTATCTTGCAAGCCTTCCTGAAGTGATGTCAGCGGCTGCCTGCCCTTGCGAATACATTCGGCAAAATGATGAAGTTCATTTCTGAACGCCTCGCTGTGCGACGCCTCAATGCGGCGGCGGATGACTGCATCGCCGTCCATATCTGTTGTCTCCACCACTGTCGGGGCGTTCTTGTGAAACGGATTCGGGAACTCCACGCTGACTGTGCTGCTCATGCCATAAGCAGTGATCACTTCATCGCCCCAGTTGCGAGCAGTGCGCGCAATATCAAGGACACAGCGAACCTCGTCTCCATAATCAAGCACGCTCACAAACCAGTTGCCGCGCGGCAGGATTTCGGTTGAAAGCACGCGCCGCGGCTCTCCAAATGCGCCGCGCAGGACATTCACATCGTGCGACCCCGTCTCCAGCAGCAGGCGATACGCCTGCCTTACAAACTTCGGTGCTGAACCAACCGCCTCTGTTATGCGCCGTTCCATCTTTGCCGAAGTTTCTCTGATCACTCTCGGCGGCACATCATCATATTTCCACAACTTATACATTGAACGGATGACAAGGTCATTCTGGAAGCACGCATCGTGTACCCGGATGAGACGCACATCGCTGTCCGCGCTCATTTTCTTAAACAATTTCTGTCCCGCGATATATCCCTCGTCAAACCTTTTCATATATCCAATCATGAACACCACGCCTGCACCGTCAACCGCACGGGCAATCTCGTCAATCTCGCGCACGCTGAAGGCGACTGGCTTCTCGCAGAAGATATGCTTGCCGGCAGCGGCAGCCGCCGCTGCGATGTCGGAATGGTAAAAGGTCAGCACAAGCACCGCATCCACACGGTTGGACTTCAGAAGTTTGCGGTAATCCGTGCACCGAAAATCAACGCCGTAAAATCCGCCGACCTTCTCAGCAAGCAGCGCGGACGCATCGCATACGCCGGCAATCTCAAATTCCTCCATCTCCTTAAGATACGGCAAGTGCATTATCTGCGCCACCATCCCAAGCCCTATAACTCCGACTCGTATCGGTTTCATTGATCTCCTTGAGTAAGATGTGAGATGTAAGACGGTAGATGGTAGACGGTAGATGATCATATCTCGTCTCACATCTTCCGTTTACCGTCTCCCGTCTAACATTTCCCGTCTCACCGTCACCCTTTAAGGTGAGTCTTTCCAGAGTGAGTATGAATAATTCAGGATCATTTCTATTTTTGCAGGACAGGGTCAAGAAAGACTGACAGGTCCGAGACCAGCCCATGCCGTGCGCCCACGATCTGCCCATCACGATTGACTACAAAAAGCGCGGGCGACTTATCCACGAGAAAATTCTTCCTCACAACCGTGTCTCTGTCTCCAGCCACAGCAAAAGTAACGCCGAGATTCGTAAGAACAGATTGCGCCATGTCAACATCTTCGTCCTTAATATTTACGATGCCCAGAACTTCAAAATCGTGAGTTTCGCTGTTGTTTTCATAATATCTCTGGAGCACGACCAACTGCTTCTGACATGGCACACATTCAATATCCCAGAAAAAAACCAACAGATACTGCCCGTAAAAATCTTCAAGCCGATAAGTTCTCCCATCAAGTCCGTCAAGACCAAAATCGGGCGCACTCTGCCCGACAAGTTGCATAAATGCAGGTTCTTCCTCTATCGCCAGCAATTGCCTGTATGAAACATCCCCGCCCTGCGCAACGGCGCTGAGAAAATCAAGAAAATTCATCTCGCCGTCCGATTCCGTCAGCGAAAGTATCGCCGGCGTCAGCAAATCACCGCTTTTGTCTATCGCTACGAACGCCGGCACCATCGTTACACCCATAGAGTGAGCCGCCAGCAGATCGGGGTCAAAGGCTGTGTGGAAGGGCAGCCGCTTACCCTTCAGTGCCTTAACCGAAGCGGCGATCTCCTCATCAGTTGCTCCGCGCGCCACCGCTACAATATCCACCCGGTCTTTCAATTTTCTCGCCTTGAGAAAATCATCCATTTCCTTCATCTGCTTCAGACATTTTTCACACACATCAAGATAGAAAACGAATACAATAACTTTCTTGCCGAGAAATTTTTTAAGGGGGAAAGGTTTCCTGTCAACGCCGATAAGGGGCAAATCAGTTATGCGGTCTCCGGGGGAAAAGCGCAATATTCCTGATTGCGGATTGCGGATTGCGGATTGCGGAATCGCTGATAATTCAAAATAAGAAGAAACCACGAAGAGATAAACAACTAAACAGATTAAAAAAGCAGAAACTCGGGTAACACCGAGCGGATTTATGGATTTCATTTATTCAACAAGCACGATGTTATATCGGGTAGATGTAAGATGTAAAATGGAAGATTGTTTTTATCGTCTCACATCTTACTCCTCACATCTCACTTTTCATATTACTACTTAAAATTCTCGTGAGCGGTCTTCAGTTCCTCATCCGCAAGTATGTCAGCGCAGTATTTCAAATTGGGGTTCTCAAGACATATCCTATAGGTTTGCACTTTGAAATTGGTAATCCTTTCGGCATGCACTGGATGGGTTGAGAGATACTTTTCAAGGAAGGCATTGCCGGATTCCGCCTGTTCCTGCATAGCCTCCCATAGCCGCCAGGAGACGCGCGGGTCGTAGCCCGCCTTCCAAGCATAAACCAGCCCGCGGCGGTCGGATTCGCGCTCGTGTTTACGGCTCTGCTTTGAAAAAAGGAGTGTGCCCGCCACATCGCCCGCCGTCCCGCCGATTGCCTCTCCAGCAATTGTGGCGAGTATCCGTGTTCCTAAACTGCGCTTGATGTGCTGTGCCGAAAGATGCGACATCTCATGCCCGCATACCATCGCCACCTCATCCTCGCTCTGCAAAAAATCTATCATCCCCGTGAAAAATACTATGTTGCCGCCTGTGTCGGCATACGCATTTATCACATCTTCCTTCACGATATTGAACGACTTGAATTTCTCAGGTCGCTCCAGAAATGGCTTCATAGAGAGACATATCTTCTCCGTCTTTTCCTTTATTTCTTTCAGTTCCGGGGCTTCCTCCTCGCCGCAAAACGCAAACACCGAAAGCATAAAGATTGACATCAGCATAACGATTATGTATCTCATTTTAATCATCTCA
>JBFMBQ010000533.1:0-2701 GCA_040755115.1 bacterium | reverse complement strand
ACCTGGGCGGGCGGCGCGATAGTTTTTCGCAGGAGGTAATGTTAGCGCCTCTGGATGCCGACGGGATCCGCGTTGAAGGGATAATAATCAACCCTGCATCAATTCATGTTGAGGTGGGTGTGCTGACCGAGCAGAGCAAGGTGGTGCCGATCGTTCTAACAACGACAGGCAAGGTGCGCGAACCTGCCGCAACACCTGATGCGGAACTGTTTCCCTCCGTTATCTCAATTTTAGGAGACAAAAATATCCTTGCCGGCATTGAATCTATTCAGACAGAGCCTTTTGACTGGCGCAGATGTGAAAGCGGTGGGGTTTACCCGCTTGCCTTGCGCATTCCCAATAATGTGTATTCTCTGATCAGGAAGGTTACACTTTCGTGTTCTACCCGTGACAAAAGTGAAAGAAACATGGCAATTACGATAGAGCCGATGAATATAAAGGAAGGGACGGAAGTGCAACTTAATCCGACGAAGATGGAAGTGGTGCTTCGCGGGGCTTCGAGTACTGTGCGAAAAATCAACTCCGCCGATGTTGCTGCCGTAGTTGACCTTATCGGATTGGATGAAGGAACCCATTCAGTTGTTCCCTCAGCGTATCTGAAAACGGATATTCAGGGTGTTGAAATAAGTTCTTCGCTGGAGAAAGTTGAGGTGAAGATCACAGGGCGGAAATAACTAAAATGATTAACCCACCAGGAACACAAAGAGCACAAAGAGAAAAGGAAATACAGGACAAGGTTATTGAAATAATCAAAAAAAAAATAGCCCCATGCAAGATCATTCTTTTTGGTTCAAGGGCAAAGGGTAAACATAATAAGGGTTCGGATTTTGATTTTGCGGTTGATAGTGAAAGTCCTGGCATAAGAGCGGAGAGAAAAATAATGGAAGAAATAGATGAGATTGCTGGTTTGTATAAAGTTGACATTGTTTATCTGGGGACGGTTGACGAGACATTCAAGAACCTAGTTCTGAAAACAGGAAAAGTGGTTTATGAAAGAGGAAACTAAATTATCCGTAAGTAAATTGAAAGATGCCTTCACAAGATTAAGGGAGGGCACCTTAGCGGTAACGGACGATCTTGACAGGGATGGTGTAATCCAGAGATTTGAATTTACATTTGAATTATTATGGAAAAGTTTAAAGATATTTCTTGAAGAGGAAGGTATTGAGTGCAGAAGTCCGAAAGAATGTTTAAGATCAGCATTGCGGGTTGGTTTGATAGAGGATGAAGAGGTGTTTCTTGACATGCTTGAGGACAGGAACAGGTCAACCCATACTTACGATGAAAAAGAAACGGAAAGAATATTTCACAGGATCAAAGACAAATACATTGTAACCATAGAGAATCTCATAAACAGAATTAAATGAAGAAATGATTTTATATTTTAACATGACTTGAGCGATTTTTAAGGAGTTATGAGATGAAAATTGAGTTCGGCACGGACGGAATACGGGGGGTAGCAAACAGTGAACTTACAGCCGATGTGGCGCTGCTTGCGGGGCGGTGTATTGCGTATCAGATGAGCCTTACGCGACCCGACGCCGCCGGCAGGATAATCGTCGCTAAAGACACACGCATCTCTGGCGATATGCTTGAAGGGGCGGTCATCGCCGGCATCTGTTCTGTCGGCGTGGACTGCTGGAGGGTTGGAATAGCACCGACACCGGCTCTTGCTTATATGACGCGCACAACCGGGAGCGATGCGGGCATTATGATATCCGCCTCACACAATCCCATTGAGGACAACGGCATAAAGGTTTTTTCATCCGATGGTTACAAACTTGACGATGAAACCGAGCGTGCGATTGAAAAACTAATGCACTCGCCGCGCAGGGCGAAACTGCCTGCGCCAATCGGGGACGAGGTCGGGAGCGTCTTTGACCGGCGCACACTGCCCGCCCGCTATACCGGCTTTGTCAGGCGCATCCTGAACAATGTTAAAATCAACGGCAGGGTGGTAATTGACTGCGCAAACGGCGCCACGGCGCGCTTCGCCAAGAGCATTTTCCGCGACAAGATCGCCGAGCCGATAATCATAAATGGCGACGAGGACGGCAGACACATCAATGTTGACTGCGGCTCAACGATGCCCGAGAAAATGGCGCGCCGAGTGGTGCGCAGCGGCGCCAGCCTCGGCTTCGCCTTTGACGGTGACGGCGACCGCGTCATCTTTGCAGACGAACACGGCAACATCGTTGACGGCGACCAGATAATGCTCCTGTGCGCAGACCACCTGAAAAAACAGAACTCACTGCCGCATAATGTTATTGTAACCACCGTGATGAGTAATCTCGGACTTGAAAACGGTCTGCGCAGGATAGGGGTACGCATGACAAGGACTCCAGTCGGTGATAAATTCGTTCTCCAGGAGATGCTGCGCGGCGGCTACGCCCTCGGCGGCGAGCAGTCCGGACATATTATTTTCCTGAACCATTCCACAACAGGCGATGGACTCATCACGGCAGCGCAGGTCCTGAAAATCTTTGCCAGCGGCAACAAAAAATTCTCCGACATCACCAGTATGCGGCGCAGCGAACAGATTCTCAAGAATATAAAGGTAAAAAACAAAAAAGCATTTGAAGGCAACCGAAAAATAAAGGGGGAAATCAGGCGTGCAGAGGCAGGACTCGGGGGGAAGGGCAGAGTTCTGGTGCGCCCTTCAGGGACCGAGCCGAAAATACGGGTTATGGTTGAGGCTTGG
>JBFMBQ010000532.1:0-10883 GCA_040755115.1 bacterium | reverse complement strand
GGACATAGCCCACCCCTGTTAATCGGGTGAAGCGGATTGCCCTCTATCTTCACCGCAAGACCATCCACCACCCGCACCCTGATGCCGCACCTCGCATGACACTGGAAGCAGATGGAAGAAACCCATGTTTCATCTCCAAGAGGCCAGTTTTCAAGTTCATTCAAGCCTCTTTGATGCGATGCAGAACATCCGGGTAATGTGAGTGCGACGCCCGCAGCACCCGCAAGTTTTATGAATTCCCGTCTTTTAATTTTCATTTATTTTTTGTAACTGTAGGGCGCGGTCTCCGCACCGCGCCGAACGGCGGCATACGGAGATGCCGCCCTACATTTAGCGGTGACAGGTGAAACAATCGTTTCTCACATTGTTCTTATCATGGCATGCGGTGCACCACTTCATTGTCTGTTTGACCAACGGTCCCGACGGCGGTGATTCAAGTTCAGAAATGTTGCCGTGACATTCGCTGCACTCAATTTTCCCGATCACCGCATGCATACGGTGCGAGAAATAAACATTCTCCTGAAGTTTGTAAATCCGCCGCCACTTGATCTCCCTGCCTTTTTCAATGTATTCAACTAACTTTTTTTCTTCAGGTTTTTCCGTGAGTTGGACGGCATGACACTGTCCGCAGATTTCCGCTGTCGGCTTGCCCGCCATCGTGTGGTTTTCATATTTGGTATGACATGTGTTGCACTCCAATCCTAAATCCTTCACATGTTTTTTGTGGTTATACTTTATCGGCTGTTCAATCTTAAGGGGAGCGTTGATAGTCCTAAAAGTAATCACCAGAACTGAAACGACCACTATTAAAACAATGAATTTCTTCATTTACTTTGTGAAAATTTACTCAAACTGAAGCATATTAACATGGTTAGTGAGAAGTAAGATGTGAGATGATTTTTCATCTCTGGTCTCATATCATCCATCTCACCTTTAGTTTGCGGTTTTCAGGCACTCTCCCACCGCATTCCAGATTCTGCATTTTTTCTATAACCAACCTCTCATGTCGCTTCGCTGACTTTGAGTCAATTAATTGCTATTTTTACTCACCTTTGCCATCTCTACTTTCATCTCTTGGGATGTAAGTATCTGAGGCGCATAGCGGTAAACAAGTTGCGCGCTTGCGGTGAATTTCATCTTTGCTGGAAATAAAAATGTGAATGTTTCTCTACGCGTTTCTCCAGGATAAATTCGGCTGTCCGATTGAATGTTGTGTGACCGCAGCATAATCTCGGCATCTTCTTCAAGCGGTTTCCCTGATGCGTCAATCATGATTTTTCTGTAAATCCTCTTATCGGATAACACGAGTTTCCCGTCCTTGCTTGTCAGCGTTACTTCCAGTGTTAAAGTGCGTGAAGGAATTCCGGTGGGGATCATGTGTCCTGCGCCTGAATTGGTTACCTCAACAACTACTGTTGCTTTTTCACCACTCCGCTTAATATCTTTTATTTCTATTTTTGTCGCCTTCTTCAGTTGCGACCCGTAATGCCCTCCCTGTAGTTCGTGAAGATTTACTTTCCTGTTGGATTTTTTTACCTTTTCAGAGACAATTTTTGCTTTCTTCAGCGCCGGCATATGACAGTTCTGGCATTGTGTTTTCTGCTGGTAGTATTTGCTCATTCTCCACTCTGTGTATGTGCCGAGGATAAGGACTCCCTTTGGACCTCGCATGTCATGGCAACCGCCGCAAATTTCAGACCTCTCGTGTAACTGCGAATAAGCCGTCTCATGCGCGGGCGAGGAGATTCCTTTGTAGGGACCCCTTTTTGTTTTTCCGACATCCAGTATGAACGGCTGATCGTCGTTAGATAAATTCACATCCTTAATCGTATGGCAGAAATCACACCCGATTCCATCTTTCGTTATATCCTTTTCAAGATCGTAATCACCTGTGTGAATCACAAAGGGGGCATGACAACGAAGACACAATTTTTTCGCCTCACCGCGGGTCTCCATGTATGCCTTAAGGTATGCTCCCTGAAACACTGGATCACTGTATGAGTAAGCATGCATGGAATTCTTCCACTTGCTGTAAATATCCTTATGGCAGCCGCCGCACACATCGCTCTTCGTATATGCCTCCTGCACTTTTTCTTTACTTTCTTTAACTGATGTCCCTAAAATGGGCGCCGCAAAGCATCCATAAAAGATAAGAAGGAAGATCGTAATAATATCCTCAGTGCGGACTAAAAATAACTTTTTTCGCCGCCTAACACATTCTATACTTTTCATATAGTCAGGCCTTCATACTTCTAATTCAAAATCTCAGATTGACCGCCTATTCATTTTCGTGGTGATGTTCCTTGTTGTGATGATATATCTCCTTAGCAAACTTTTCGTATTTGAATTCCTTATAGAAAGGGCTTTCCTTGTTATGACACTTGACGCATACCGCTTCACTCGGAGCAATAAGTCCCGCTTTCTTGGCAGCCTCGGCATCATACTTTCCTGAACCTGTCGGCATCGCCTTTGCCATTATTTTCATATATTCTCCACCCGGCCCATGGCATGCCTCGCAGCCAACAAAAGCAACATTTGCATTGTCCTCATCTTTTGCCTTCGGATTGTATCCTCCCTCTTTGCCAAGTCCCGTAACATGACATTTCAGGCACTTTGTGTCGGTGGCAGCCTTGGGATTTATCTTCTTCGCTTTTTCTGTTTTCAATGCCTCAAGTGCCTTGAACATCTTGGTCTTGCTCATAACCTCAAACTGCTCTTTGTGACACCCCTTGCACGATTTTGCCCCAAGATATTTTGCCCCTTTTTTCTCAGCCGATAAAATCGGCAAACAGCAAGAAGATACAAAAAGAATCGCTAAGAACAAATTAACAAGGAACCTTCTCTTGGTGTTCATGACTCCTCCTCTTATGATTTAAAAATTTATCTATTAAAAATAAATGCATAGCAAAAACGATGCCGTATCTGCATAGAAAATCGTAAGTAAAAAATATAAATAAGATTTTGTCGTGATTCTGCCGGATTCATTAATAATCAATATAAGCAAAAAGATATTATGGTGTCAAGGGATGCTGTGAAAATTTTCACACCGTAAAAATGTGATTATTCGCTTTAAGAGGTCTACCATCACTTCATCGGTCAATCTTATGTTCTTCGTGCCCGGAGTGTTTCTGTTATCAAATGATTAGGTCTTTCGCAGATTGAGACAGTTGTCCCTGCTGCATCTCTTCTTCTACCCTTTTCTCCATATATTCAAGGTTCTTTTTTTTCTCAATGTAAAGTTTTTTAACGGTCGGGAATTTGCTGACCGCAATATCATTCAGACTCTCCGACAGCCATGTCCAGCCCGCAGTATTCACCTGCCCAAGCCCGTATTTTCGCACGACACGGTTCACGGCATTGTCAACGGATTTAACGATCTTCCACGCCTTTGATTTTTCATTAAGAAAAATACTCGCTGCGTCATACCATTCAGGATTATCTTTCAGTTCGGCGACAATGCGTGTTGTTTCATCCTTGAGGGTCTGGTTGATTTCATCGTGGAATGATTTTTGCTGTTCTTCTGACAGTTGATTGAAGCGGGCAGGGTCTTTTTTTATTTCTCTGAGGACATTGCGGACGGCGTATTCGGTCAGGTGCAACTGGATTTCGCTCGTGATACTGTGAACGAGCGAGGTCAATTGGCTGCGCGCCTCCAGAAAATCAATCCGTGCATCTTCAAGCCGTTCGCGCAGCCGTTCCTCAAGCGGCTGTTTGCGGGGCTGTCCCCGCTGAACCTTTCTTCTGCTTCCGCGCTTCGGTATAAATGGCAATTCCCGCATTATTATTTATTTCCGAAAAATTTCCGTGCAAATCCGCGTAATCCGTGCCGAAAGTTATTTGTATTCATAAAATCCCTTTTTAGTTTTTCTCCCGAGATACCCTGCCGCCACCATCTTCTTCAACAGAACACACGGACGGTATTTCGTATCCTGAAACCCTTCATACATCACATTCATAACATTCAGGCAGATGTCAAGCCCGATCAGGTCGGCAAGTTCAAGCGGTCCCATCGGATGATTCATACCGAGTTTCATCACATCGTCAATCGCTTTTGCATCGCCCACGCCTTCCCAGAGGGCGAATACCGCCTCGTTAATCATAACCATCAGTATGCGGCTTGATGCGAAACCCGGCGAGTCGTTCACACCAACGGGTTCCTTGCCGAGTTGCAGAGAAATATCCCACACTATCTTATAGGTTTCATCGTCTGTAGTAAGTGCGCGTATGATCTCCACCAGTTTCATCACCGGCGCGGGGTTGAAGAAGTGCATACCGATTACCTTTTGCGGGCGTTTAGTCGCCGCTGCAATCGGCGTTATCGGGAGAGACGATGTGTTAGTGCACAGGATGACTTCCGGCGGACATTCCTCGTCAAGTTGTTTGAATATTTCCTTTTTTAACGCAAGGCTTTCAAAAACCGCCTCAACAACAAAATCCGCCTCTTTCGCTTTCCCGAGGTCGGTCTCGCCTCTGATGCGTTTTATTATTTCCTCTTTGCGGGAGTTATCAATTTTCCCTTTCTGCACGGCGCGCGTCAGGCTGCCTTCAATCATTCCCAGTGCGCGCCTGACTATCTCATCGCCTGTGTCCACAAGCGTTACATCAAAATCGCTCTGCGCAAAAACCTGCGCCACCCCCGCTCCCATCGTCCCCGCGCCTATGACGAACACCTTTTCAATCTTCATTGCCTTTTCTCCTTCTCTGGCATTTTTATTGAAAACCGCTTATTTTAGGCTTTATCAAAATTCAAAAAATGTTCCCTCACCCATTCGGGCACAGGACACGGCTTGCGGTTCTTTATATCTATCATCACATGCACCGTTTTCCCCGCTGCCACCTCATCACCATTTTCCTTTCGCCACAGACGATATTCGGTTGCGAAACTGGTCTCCCTGATCTCGCTCGTTCTGACGCCGACCTCCAGTATCTCGTCAAAATAAACGGGCAGCCTGTAATCGCATTCCTGATGAACCATAACTGCTTCAAGTCCGCTTTTGATAACATCCATAACGGCGATTCCAGCGGCGCGAAAGTATTCTATCCTTGCCGCCTCAAAGTAACGGAAGAAGTTGATATTATTCACAACGCCCGCCATATCGGTGTCTGAAAATATTACTCGTATATTGGTCTTGAATTTGAAATTATCTTTCATTTCAACTTGTTTTTAATCTTATGTTTTTAGGTTCTATGAGTCAACTATTTAAATTAAATCAGCGCTTTTAGGGCGATTAAAATGGGCCACAGATGAACACGGATGGACACAGATGAAGTAGTCGGCGGCGGCATGCCTTGCCCCTACATGAGGGGGCGAAAAGGGTGAAAGGGGAAACAATTAGTGTCTTGTCAACTGATGAAATGGCGTATTCACAATTGTTGCGGTGCGGGAATATATAACTTAACCGAATGTTGAATATCGAACAAGGAATGACGAATGTCGAAGGTAGAAAAACTTCATAATTCGAAATTCTGTGTTCGTTGTTCATTATTCGCATTAAAGTATTCGCAACATGCGGCATGTAACTGTTGACATGACATTAGTGGATGTTATCTATGATGTTTGTTTGGTTAATCGGGAGGGCCTATATCCGGACCAACCGGGTAAACCGTGAAACTTGCAGATGCTGTGCCTGTGTTCTGGGCTGAATCCTGAATGGTTGCATTTATTGTAATGGTGCGGCTTGTGTCATTAGCCTGAAGGAGGAAAAGCGTTCGGGTGTAATTATAAAGATTTGAACTTTTAATTGATGATGAGTCTGTCTGGGAGAAATAAGAAGTAATATCCTGTGCAGCCCCGTTGTCCATTTTCATTGTTACAGAAAGAGTTCCTGTAGCAATCGGCGAGGCGTCGTTGTATGAAAACTGAATATAAAATGCTTCGGATTGAAAATCAACATCGGAGACGCTGCTGTTCGGTGCGGGGACTGTCATATTAACTACAGGATTGACGGCATCGCCGCCGTTGTTGACCGCACCGGAACCGCCCCCCCCGCCGCATCCTGTAAATATAAGAATTCCGACTGATATTAAAAGTGTTGTTGCAGTTTGTGTCTTCATAACAATCAAAAGGCTTTATATCACAAAATTGTAAATGATTTATGATTGAAAGTGAAACAGTTTAAATAGTTTAAGTGGTCTATGCAGGCCGGGCGGTCTGGGCATCTTGATTGTGATTTTACAATGGAGTTAAAATTATTTGCTGAAGTTTGACCTATGTCAAGGAATTGGTGCGGATAAATTTGAATAATCTTAGCCGAGATGACAGCTTGCGGGGTGGTTGAGGTTCAGCAGAAGGGCAAACGCGAGGAAGTTGACAGAGACATCCTGCTTCTTTCTAACTTTGTTGAAATTTACTGCCGGAGAAATCACAAGAAAAATGAAAAGATACTGTTTCCCACAGGGAGCGGGACGGCTTTGCCCCGTCGGCGTCGTCCGCTGAAGTTGTGTGCGGAGTGCGCTGAACTTCTTCGGTATGGCATACGCCGCAGGGAGTTGTGTCCATACGACCCAAAGCCGATGTGCAAGCGGTGTGAGACCCATTGCTACCGCCCTGCCTACAGGCAGCGGGTGAAAACGGTGATGAAATTTTCAGGGATATATCTGATCAAGCGTGGACGGCTGGATATGGCGATACATTATTTCTTGTAAGGCAGGTAACAATTATGAGCGCAAAAGAGAACAGAATTGATAAGCCGGAGAAGACGCAATTGCTTGAATGGGTTGAGCGTCTTGAGGAGGAGATGCGTCTTGTGTTTGGCGGGGATGAACGGCGCATAAAACATGCTTTGCGAGTGGCGGGGTTTGCGGAAGAGTTGCTGAAGGGTGAACAGGCAGACCCTTATGTTGTAATGGCGGCGGCGTATCTGCATGACATCGGGATACACGAAGCGGAGCGGAAGTATGGTTCGTCCGCCGGCAAGTATCAGGAGATAGAAGGTCCGCCTATTGCAGAGACGATTCTTCAGAAGATGGGCGCGCCGCAGGAATTGGTTGACGAGGTAAGTGAGATAGTGGCGCATCACCACTCCCCTGGCAAGGTTCAGACGGCGAATTTCGCCGTCCTGTGGGATGCCGATTGGCTTGTGAATCTGCCCGATGAGCATCCGAATCTGTCAGTGGAGAAATTGAGGAAGATTATAGATACGGTTTTTTTAACGGATAGCGGTCGGCGGCTTGCGTGCAGTATTTATTTATCTTAAGTTAGAATTAGTAATACAGGAGGTGAAGGAAATTGAACATTTCACAAGGAGCAGCAAAATGGATTTTCATTCTGGGCACGGTTAGTTCAATTATAATTTTTCTTGTTCTGACCGTAGATACGCATCGCCAGATCGGCGCATTGACGAACGCTGAAGCCCTTTCTGAAGATGTGATCGCGGGCAAGAGGGTCTGGCAGAAGAACAACTGCAACGATTGCCACACCATACTCGGCTTCGGCGGCTATTATGCGCCTGACCTGACGAAAGCATACAGGCGTCTGGGTGAGGAGAATCTGAGGAGAGTTATTTCAGAGCCGGACAAATATTTTGAGAAATCATTCCGCAAGATGCCGAAGCAGAATATCTCGCCTGAAGAGGTATCGTCGCTCGTTGCTTTTCTGAAATGGACGAGTGAGATAGACAACAACGATTGGCCCCCGCAGGATCGGGACAGGGCGACAGGGGCGGCGGCGCGGCTCACTGTCAGCAGCACGGTCAGCCCGGGGGCGGCGCTGTTTAAAGAGCACGGCTGCCTCCAGTGCCACAGAATCAACGGTGTGGGAGGGACGGCAGGTCCTGAACTGGATAAAGTCGGCACAAAGTATGATGCGGCAGCGATTAAAGATAGGATACTTAACCCGCAATCATACAATACGGATTCCGTTATGCCGCCCGCAACAGAGATAGATGAAGAGGATGTAGATAAAATTGTGGAATTTTTATCCACTTTGAAATGAGGTGAGAGAGAGATATGGTCAAATACAATTCACAGAGGATAGCATATCCATATTTTGCGCTCAGTTTGTTGTTGTTTGTCCTCCAGGTATTGATGGGCTTATGGCTGGCGGCGAATTATGCCTTCACGCTGCCGCAGGGACTAGTGGATGTGTTCCCATTTTCAACTGCGCGAGCGATGCACACTAACTTGCTGGTTTTGTGGATGCTGTTAGGTTTTATGGGCGGCGCGTATTATCTTGTTCCGGAAGAGGCGGAGACCGAGATTTACAGTCCCGCTCTCGCATATCTTCAACTTTTGCTGCTGGCGGCGACGGGTGTTACGGCACTGGTGGGTTTCGTTTTCGGCTGGACGCAGGGCAGACCGCTGCTTGAGATACCGACCGCGCTTGATATTGTCGTCGTCATCGGTGCGCTGATGTTCCTGTTCAATATCGGGATGACAATGTTCAAAGGTAGGAAATGGACGGTGATTCAGGGGACTCTCCTCGGAGGTTTGGTGTTTCTTGCCCTGTTGTATCTTTTCGGTATGCCGTTCTACAAAAATTTATCTATGGACTGGTATTACTGGTGGTGGGTAATTCACCTGTGGGTGGAAGGCGCATGGGAACTTGTAACGGGTGCTATAATAGCGTGGGTTTTGTTGAAACTTACAGGCGTTCCGCGTGGGGTTGTGGAGAAATGGCTTTATGTTGAGATAGGATTGTTTTTGTTCACGGGAATAGCGGGCACAGGGCATCATTATTACTGGATTGGCGCGCCGCGCTACTGGTTATGGGTCGGCGGGATTTTCAGCGCACTTGAGCCGGTGCCGATTATATTGATGGTGGTTGACACACTGCGGCATGTGAAGGAGCGGAAACTTGAGATAGTGAATCCGCTGACATGGGTTTATGCTGTGGGGTGCGCAATCTTTCATTTTGTTGGCGCCGGTGTATGGGGCTTCATTCATACACTGCCGCAGATAAACTATTACACGCACGGCAGCCAGGTAACTGTCTCGCATGGACATATGGCGTTCTTCGGCGCGTATGCGCTGCTTAACCTGACGGTGTTTTACTTTGTTCTGCCCCGTCTGAAAGGGATTGAGAGATACGACGAGCGGCTCGGAAGAATCGGTTTCTGGACAATGAATCTTGCGATGATTGGACTTGGGCTTGCCTTCGGCGTGGCGGGTGTTTTGCAGACCTATCTTGAGCGTATTTTAGGGCTGGGTTACATGACTGCGCAGGCGAATATGCAGTTCTGGTTTGTGATTGCAATCTTTCTCGGCGTTGTTTTCCTTTTTGGTTTACTTGTTACGGTTTATGATTTGTTTACAATCAGGAAAGCGCCTGCGGTATAATAATTTGAGTTGTGAGTTCGGAGTTCCGATTGTAGGGCGGCATCTCCGTATGCCGCCGAAACGGCTAATCAAGGAAAGGAGTGAGTGGTGGTGAAAAAGTTACTTAAATGGATTGCAACTGTAGTAATTGTTGCTTTATGTGCGGCGGGGTTGTTTATGGCAAACAGCGGCGGTGTTAATGTTCAGGCGAGCGAGGACAAAAGCCAGTTGTGCGTGAATTGCCATACTGCAAAAGGCATGGGAATCGCACAGATAGAGGAATGGAAACAAAGCAAACACGGGCAGTTGGGAATCGGATGTTATGAATGTCATCAGGCGGAAGCGGGCGATGCCGATGCGATGGAGCATTACGGCAATACGGTGGCGATACTCGTAACACCGAGGGATTGCGCCAGATGCCACGAGGCGGAAGTGAAGGAGTATGAGGCAAGCCATCATGCGAAGGGCGGCGAGATTTTGGGTTCACTTGATAATGTTCTGGGTGAGATGGTGGAAGGGGTTGCAGCGGCGGCGAGCGGCTGCAAGCAATGCCACGGGGGAACAGTGAAGGTGCTTGAAGGAGGGAAACTTGACCCGATGACCTGGCCCAACACTGGCATCGGGCGGATTAATCCGGATGGGAGCAGAGGTTCGTGCACGGCATGCCATTCACGCCATGCATTTCAGGCGAAACTTGCGCGGCAGCCGGAGAACTGCGGGAAATGCCACATGGGACCAGATCATCCACAGATTGAAATATACAACGAATCCAAACACGGAATCGCTTACCGCGCAAACATAGACCGGATGAATCTTGACAGCGATTCGTGGGTCCTCGGCAAGGATTACACAGCAGCACCGACCTGCGCCACCTGCCACATGAGCGCAACTCCGGAACTCCCCCTGACACACGATGTGGGGTCGCGCATCTCCTGGACTCTCAGACCCCCTGTCTCAAATAAACTTGAAAACTGGGAACAGCGCCGCACCACGATGCAGAAAGTTTGTCAGAATTGTCATTCAAATACTTATGTGAAGAATTTCTACACGCAGTATGATGCGGCGGTTAATCTTTACAACGACAAATTCGCTATCCCCGCTACGAACATAATGAAAAAACTTCAGGAAGCGGGTAAACTGACGCCGACACCGTTTGATGAAACCATAGAGTGGACTTATTATCTCCTGTGGCATCACGAGGGCAGGCGGGCGCGGCATGGGGCGTCTATGATGGGTCCCGATTATACCCAGTGGCATGGCTTCTTTGAGGTAGCGGAGAGGTTTTACGAAGAATTCGTTCCCCAGGCGGAAGAACTTATGCCCGGCATAACTGATGATACACTCAAGGAAGATCAGCACCGCTGGAAGAAAGGGATGAGCAAGGAGGAGCGCGACCGGATCAAGAAGTTTTATGAGGAACGGTATGGGCAGTAGATACCTTCAACAAGGAATTTTTTTGATGCTGATTACGCTGATTGCACTGATTACGCTGATAAGGTTTTGACAGCGAGATAGTATTAGATGATTGTTTAGGGAATATGCTTGCTCACTCTGCCCAGCGCGTTACATATATGCTGTAAGAATAGGATGAACTATTATAGTTAGGCCAGGTAATGATCGGCATACCA
>JBFMBQ010000531.1:0-2558 GCA_040755115.1 bacterium | reverse complement strand
ATGCCTTTGTGCCTTCGTGGTTAATTCTTTTTATTCAGAGCGAAAAATGCCTTGAGCAGGCGGAGAGGTAGAGCACCTTGTTTTCATAAACAGCGGCGAAACCGAAGCATTTGTCAGAGGCAAGATAAAAATCCCGCCCCATAGGCACAAGTTGTGTTTTAGCCACACGCAGGTTTCGCAGCACATCCCGTGCGTCATCGGCGGTCGGCACATGCCGCAGCGGCAGTTCGCCCTTCGCGTCAAGGCGGATCAGGGCATCAAAGGCGATGCCTTTGAGTATTTTTTTATACTGCTTCATCAGCATTGTGCGGTGTGCGAAGATGTCGGCAAACCAGGTTCGGCGGTTCAGGAAAGAGATCATGCCTGTCTGCGCTGTTACGAGATGGAAGCGGTCGGTAAAGACTTTGAGGGCATGATGCCAGCAATCATACAGGTCATGCAAATCCAGCGTGTCGGCTTTTGCGCCAACGATGCCGAACCGCTGGATTATGGTGCGCCATACCTCGTTCTGGTCCACACTGACGCGGTTTTCCGTTGTTATTGAATTGTGCATATCTTCCATTCTACTATGACGCAGTTTGGCGAACGCCATGTCTGATGTGTTGAATTTTCTTTTATTTTGGGGTATTTCGCCGTCCCGCTTCAAATCCCAGCGGTGAACCTCAACGCACGAGGCGGGCGTTTCAACATGCTCGCCGGGGCGCAGCACAACGGAAGTATTCATCACGCGGTTCTGCGCACCGCCGAGCAAGGTCTCACCGTCCATGATAAGCGCGGGCGTATGTCCCGCATTCCACATCCCAATGCGCTCCATCCGCCCCGTTTCGGCAACACTGATCCGTCCTGACTTCAATCCCTCTTCAAGTGAGATAATCTCTTCCTCATCTGCGGGCGCACCGCCTGTGAGACAAACAGGAAACACCACAAGCCCCTTATATAAGATGGGTTTTTTGAGAGTGAATCTGTCAAGGAAAGAAGCGATGGGATTATGCAATTTTACATTCGCTTATATTTCTTTGAAGAGTTCTTTTTGGCAGAAAATGCCAATTTTTTTGTTTTTTTAACGGATTTTTGCTGTCTATAAACTGAAAGATTTGGGATGCGCGTTTCCTTTTCAAAAAAACGGATATTTATTTCACATTCCAATGCGTGAGCAATATTTACAAGTGATCGCAGAGTAAGATTCGGGTTGCCGTTGAGCATTTTAGTAATGTAAGCGCGGGAAGTGCCGAGTTTTTCCGCGAGTTCAGCACGGGTGATTCCCCGCTCTTCCATAAAACGGCAAATATCTTCGTTTATTTCCAGCATTAATCTTTCCAATTTGAACTCTGGATCATCCTTGAGTTCCTCAAGTAGCCGTTGAATTTCCTGACTTATCTTTTTCATTGAAAATTATTTCTCTTTCGGATATACTCTATGTTAACTTATAAGTTAATTTCTGTCAAGGGTTCCTTAAAAATATTTTTTTACGCGCTTATAAAGTTTTTATTACTATATCCATATTTAAATATAAGTGTAACCTAAATTTGGCGATTTCATCTATGATATTGTTTCATCTAATGGGCGATCAATTTGGAGTGCGACATCACGATGTCGCTTTCATTTACGGCGACATGTCGCCGTATTACAAAGCGGTGTCGTGCCACCGCACTCCAAAATTATTCATTGCTAAAAACCGTTCAATTTAGATATAAATAAATTAGACAAAACCATAGAGTAAATATAGAATGAAAAATCAGGTGTTGTGCCATGATACACTTTTTATGCGGTGATGTTGCAGAGGTTCAGGAGGGGATGGTCGTGCTTGATGTGGGGGGTGTGGGGTATCGTGTGTTTGTCCCGACCTCCGTTGCCGGCGCCGTCAGAAAGGGCGACCGCAGTATCTTGCTGCACACAGTGCTCATCGTTGCCGACAGCGATATGAGTCTTTACGGTTTTCTCACAACTGAAGAGCGCGATATTTTCAACCTGCTGCTGCGTGTTTCGGGCATCGGTCCCAAAGTTGCGGTAAAACTCCTCTCGCTCCCCAAAGGAACACTTGTTGAAGCGATTTCAGCGGAAGATGCGGCAATGCTGACTACTATCCCAGGTGTCGGCAGCAAGACGGCAAAACGCGTGATACTTGAATTGAAAGAGAAAGTCAGCGCCCTCTACGGCGAACCGGGCGTGCAGCGGGCATTCCCGCCGGAAATGGCTGGCGAAGTTGAAATCGCAGCGCAGGGGCTTCACTCGCTCGGCTATTCTTATGCCGAAATCCGCAGGATGCTCAGGGAAATCCCCGGCGAGGAACTCAAAGGTAAAGGCGCGCCTGAGATCATAAAGTTGTGTCTGCGGAGAAGAAGATAAACATAGTTTTGAGTTTTGAATTTTTAGTTTTGAGATAAGATTAATAAGCCACAGAGGGCACAGAGATCACAGAGAAAGGGAGAAAAATGAAAAAAGAAAAAGTTGTTCTGGCATATTCCGGCGGGCTTGACACATCGGTGGCGATACCGTGGCTGCGGGAGCACTACAATCTTGATGTTGTGGCGGTGTGCGTGGATGTCGGACAGGGCAAG
>JBFMBQ010000530.1:0-7690 GCA_040755115.1 bacterium | reverse complement strand
GTAATTATCTTGCCACACCGACCGAAATAGAGGCGGGCGGCAGCCCCAAGGTGCGCGAAGAACTGCGGCAGATAGAAGAACAGAAAAAGGCGCTGCGCCTCAACCTTGACCGAACAGAAAAAGGCGTAAAATCGTTAAAAATACTTCAGGAAAAACAGGGAGCGCTGCCGCCAGACAAGAAAGACCTCCTCCTGCAACTCACGCGCGCTCAGTTCCACCTGATGGGGCAGTTGAAGAAACTTGAAACACGCGAGGAAGAACTGGAAGAGATGCTCGCCTCAGCCTTCAAAGGAAAAGTTACAATTTCAGAAACTATCTACCCAGGCGTAAAACTGATAATTAAACAGGCAGTGCTGCATATAAGGGACACCATACATGCTACCGTGTTTTACGAGCAGGACGGCGAGATACATGTTGGCGTCTACGGATGATTTTTCACGCCAAGTGCGCAAATTTAAAAAATTTCAATTTAAATAGATAGTGAAGAATTCAGAGGATAAATCATGACAGACATCATAGGCGGTTTCAGAAAAGTCGTTCAAGACCTGATAGTGCCTGAATTGAAAGCACTCCAGGTTGAAATGAAGTATCACACAGAAGAGGTTAAAGAATTAAGGGAGCAAATAAAAGACTCAAGGATAGAGACGAACGAAAGATTCGCTGCTGTATATACAGAGTTGAAGGATTTAAGGTTAGAGATGAATGAAAGATTCACTGCTGTGTATACAGAGATGAAGGATTTAAGAACTGAAATGAAGGATTTAAGGTTAGAGATGAACGAAAGATTCGCTGCTGTATATACAGAGATGAAGGATTTAAGAACTGAAATGAAGGATTTAAGGTCAGAGATGAATGAAAGATTCGCAACCATGAACGAAAGATTCGCAACTATGCACGAAGAATTTATGGACTTAAAGACCGGAATAAAAGAAATAAACTCTAAACTTGATTTTGATAAAAGAATAACAAAATTGGAAACACTGGTTGAGCAATTGATGACGAAAGTAGCATAACATTTGATAAAAGCAAGGCGCAGTAAAGAATACTACATTTATAGATATAGATAATATTTACTCAAAGACAACAGGTTGTGATAAATTAACAACAATTGAGGGATGCAGATTGTGGAATAAAAAACACGGAATTTTTTGCAGTAATATAATTTACAAAAACATAAAAAACCTTATGTTCTTATTCAATGTGGTTACAGAACCGCTGACCATGAGATTCAATTCTTTGTTTGCAAATAATACCTGAAGCCCTGAGAAAGTTTATGTCAATACGATCTATAGACCTGCAGGTGCTTTATTCCAAGACATCCGATGTGGAACGCGTCCAGCAGATTCAGCAGCAGCAGGATAAGATTCAGCAGCAGCAGGTAACAGCAGATACATCGGCAAAGAGAGTGGTGCAGGAACAGCAGGTGGTGCAGACGCCGCGTTCAGAAGGCGGCAGAATTGAAGAGCGACCCGAGCGGCGCCGTGCGAGACGCAGAGGAAAGGGAACCCCCACAGAGGAAGCGGACACCACACCCGAAACAACCGAACCGGCGCCGTCCCCGAAGGGAATGATAGACATTTGTGTGTGAATCGCTCGTGGCAACAAAAATAAAAAAAACAATTGCAACCTCATTGTATTGTTGATATAATCACCACAACCATTAATTGTCTCTTGTGCGAAAAGTGCGTGGTGACTGGATATAAAATGCAAAAAATTCAACAGAAGATTTAAAGATTTAATCGTTCAGGTCTTGCTTTTTGCACTTGAATAAATACTCGGGAGGAATGAGAATGAAATTAAGCGCAGAATTGCGGAATCTTCCGGTCGTCAGTATCGCCGAAGGCGAAGAAATCGGCGTGGTGAAGGACTTCATCATTGATCCTGCCGCGAAATCCATCGTGGCAATAATCGTTGAAGACCCATCCTGGTACGAAGGCGCCAAGGCGCTCTCCTTCTCGCTGATCCACAGCATCGGCGACTTCGCCCTGACAACGGAAAACACTTCATCTGTAGTGAATCTTTCCAGTATGCCGGAACTGGTTGACCTGATAAGAAAAAGCATCGTCGTCGTGGGCGCAAAGGTGATCACCCGCGGCGGCAGGCTCGTCGGCTTCGTGAAAGAATATAGCATTGACTCTCACAGCGGGGAAATTCTCGGACTGGAACTCTCAAGCGACTCCGAAATCGTCTCCCCCGACAGAACAATCATACCCGCGTCCTCAGTGGTAACAATCGGCAAGGATGTAATCATCGTGAACGAAGATGTGGAAGCGAACCTCCGCTCCGCACACGAAGAAGTGGCAAAAGGCGGAGCCGTGCCCTACAGGGCGCCGGCGGCAGGAGTTCCCGCGCCGCCGCCAGCCGCGCCAGCCGCACCAGCCCCGGCAGCGGGCATTGACGCCGAAGCCGCTGATGTTGACCTTGAATCCCTCCTTGAAATTGAAGAAGAAACCGCTGCCGCACCTGCCGAAGCGGCACAGGCGGCAGAAGCCGCAGAGGAAGCCACCAAGGAAAGCCTGACCGAAATCTTTGAACGCAGGCAGATTAAATACATGCTCGGCAAAAAGGTCAGCCGCGACATTGAAGCCGACGACGGCACGGTTATTATCAAACAAGGCGACACTATTACAGATAACGCCATAAACAAGGCGAAAAAGGCTGGCAAATTCCTTGAACTCTCTATGAATATTGAGATTGAAGAATAATATTTCTTGTGTAAAAATATATCTGCCAGACCACTCGGTCTGGCTTTTTTATGTCATTAAATAATCCTAAAGTTGCAAAAATTTCACGCAACACAAAAAAACGCAAAGCAAAGTAAGCAGAGGGGAAAAGATGAAATAATTTCAAATGTCAAAGCCTAACCTGGCATAACCAGAACCAAAGAACAAAAAATTGAACCACAGATGAACACAGATAAACACGGATAAGATGAACACAGAGGGTTGTTATTTGCGCCTGCGGCGCAAATAAAGAATCTGTGTTCATCAGTGTTCATCAGTGGTTCCATAAATCTTGCCGTTTTGCGCAGAAGTTCAGTATTAAGACACTAAATGTCAAATGAATTTCAAATATCAAAGATTAAATTATAAATTTGACATTTGGATTTTGTCATTGACTTGACATTTGGCATTTGAGATTTGACATTTCTTGTTTTTATTAACAATGTCCGCAAACATAATTAATTCCTGGTCCCACCGCCCCGGTCATCACTGCGCATCCACCGCCTTGAGCGATGTTATGAACTACTATCAGTCGCCTCTCTCGGAGGCGATGTGCATCGGACTCGGCTCGGCGCCGGCTTCATATTACCTGAAAATTCCAGGCACCAGCCCATCGCGCATCTTCCACACACGTTCCCCTCACCTTGAAAAAAATTTCTTCCACTCGCTTAACATCCCTTTTGAGTGGAAAACCGACCCTGCCCCGCACGCCGTATCGGAAACAGAAAAATCCCTCCTGAATCAATCTATACCCATAATGTTGAGGGTTGACCTGAAATATCTCAAGTATTACAACACATCAACCTCATTTTCAGGACATGTGGTGCTTATGTGGGGATACGATGACGAGGCGGAACAGGTTTTTCTGTCGGACACGCACTTTGAAGGGCTTCAGACTGTGCCTTATGACGATATAAGACAGGCAAGGTATTCGTCTGCATTACCGTTTCCATTGAGCGGCGAGTGGTGCGGGATCAGGGTGGACTACTCAAAATTGAGACTTGAGGAAGCGATACTGCGCGCACTACGCGCCGGATGCGGGCAGAATCTATCGGGTGGCGGCGATTTTGCCGGAGTTGCGGGAATAAGGCTGCTTGCGGACGAACTCCCGCAGTGGAGCGAGGCGTCGGACTGGCAGTGGTGTCTGCGTTTCGCCTATCAGATAATAGAGAAGCGCGGCACGGGCGGCGGCGCATTTCGCAAACTTTATGCCGGATTCTTTGAAGAAGCGTGCGAGTTCTGCCCCGCAGTGAGCGACCCCTCGTTCGCACGCAAAATGCACGAGATCGCAGCACTCTGGACAGAAGCCTCAAACCTACTCAAGGCCGCAAGCGAAAAAAACACGCCGCCCGATCTGACAGATATTTCTGAAACCTTCCGCAAAATCGCTGATGAAGAAGAAGCCTTCTACAAACGCATTCTTGAGAAACTTTGATAATCTGTGTTTTGCGTTCTTTGCGTCTTCTTCACTCCCTCTGCGTGAAAGTCATCGACATAAAAATGTCGGTGCTGTTTTCTTTGTCGTTTCCGCCCTTTATCAAAAAAAGCCCGCTGTTTTCGTGGTTTTTTTGCAACCCCGCCGATTTGCGGATGTAACACAGGTTCCTCTCAGGAGTCAGGCAAAATCATGCCGGAAGCCGTTTCCACACCGATTTTTTATGTATATTCGAACACTTCCATGCCTCAAAATTGATTTGCAACCTATCGGCATAATTTGACTTTTTGCCCTCTATTGCATTTAAGCCAAGATGTCCATGCACCTTCTTTTTATAGAGTCTATATTTTTACTCCATACACATGATGTATAATTTTAGTGAGGTGTTCTTAGATTATGAGGCAAAATGCGTCGGCCAAAACAAAAAAAGATGCTGATCATGGTAGAACAAAAACAATAAGGCCAAGCCAGCTTGGATTCAGTGAACTTTGCGATAAAGACGATCTTTCTGAATTTTCTGATACAGTTTCATCTGTTGGATGCTCTATTGAACAATACAAAGATTTAAGCGAAATAGAAAGTCTCGACTTTGAACTTTCACAACATTTCAAGAACGAGATCGAAATAAAGCCATCATTAACCAGACAGATTGTAAGTTTTCAAGCCAACAAAACCAGGGTGTCCTACAGGTGGTTTAAATACAAAGAAGCTTTTTCCGCGGCCCTAATAGAGTATTTATTAAATGAGTATGGGATTTTAAATGGAAAGGTACTCGATCCTTTTGCAGGAAGCGGCACAACGTTGTTCTCCGCAAGTTCCAAAGGGCTGGATGCCGTTGGTGTTGAACTACTGCCAATCGGCCAAGAAATTATTGAAACAAGAATCTGTCTAGAAAAAGACTTTAACCCCGACGATTTTTCAAGACTTGAATGCTGGGTGAAGAAACATCCCTGGGATAAAAGCAAAAAACGATTAGAAATGAAAGAATTGCGAATTACTAAGGGCGCGTATCCTGATGCAACTATGGAATCCATCAAGAGATATTTGTCTGCCTTGACAAATGAGAACGAGCGAGTTCAAAAAGCATTGCGATTTGCTCTTTTATGCATATTGGAATCTATAAGTTATACAAGGAAAGACGGACAATATCTTCGGTGGGATTATCGGTCGGGACGCCAACAGGGCAATAAGCCGTTCGATAAGGGGGTAATACTCGAATTCAACAAATCTATTTGTGAAAAAATAATAGAGATAATACATGATGTCCGTTTCAATCGGGACCCAAACGAGTTATTTCAAGAATCAAATCAATCGCCGGGCATAATCAAAATCTTTCCGGGTTCATGTTTGGATATGCTGCCGCGGATAAAAAGTCAATCATATGATGCGATCATAACGTCTCCTCCATATTGCAATCGGTACGATTACACAAGAACTTATGCCCTTGAATTGGCATTGCTCGGAATTGACGAGCAGTCCATAAGTGATTTAAGACAGAAAATGCTAAGCTGTACTGTTGAAAATCGCAAAAAGGATTTGATTTCTCTTAATCCTAACTTCGAAGAAGCCATTAAAGCAACAGATAAACAAGCCTTGTTGCAGCGTATATTGAAATATTTGGAAGATCAGAAATACAGAAAAAAATTAAACAACAACGGTATACCCAGAATGGTTAAAGGTTATTTCTACGAAATGGCCTGCGTGATTTTCGAATGTTTCAGGGTTATGAAGCCAAATGCAAGATTGTTCATGGTTAACGACAATGTACGATATGCCGGTGCAAGTATTTCCGTAGATATGATCTTATCAAATATCGCTGAAATGATAGGATTCCATGTCGAAAAAATATTAGTTTTGCCAAATGGAAAAGGTAACAGCAGCCAACAAATGGGCGAACACGGACGATCCCCCTTGAGAAAATGTGTTTACGTCTGGAGAAAGGGTGGTTTATGAAAGAAGAAAAACCTTATCTTCGGCATTTGTCTTCTTCTGGTGATCTTGTAACAACTTACGAAGAAACACGCGCGGGCTTTGTTGCACTCGCGCTTGAGAAAAATCGTCGGGCAACACCGGCTATTGAGCAGGCAAGAGCATTAAAATCGGTTGCGTCACATGCCAAGACTCCAACAATGTTGACAAGAATTTCCGGAATTGAAGCTGCGCTTTTGACGGCCGCCGGGATTTCTGACAAGGCCGTAAAACATTTGCAACATAAAGACAAGCAGGATGCAATAAAGGGATTGATTGAGAATTTTCTTGAACCAGCCGGATCGGCATTTGTCGAAGAATTGGTTTTTCGATTTCTAATCACAAGGGGAGACACTTTGGGCGGCTCGATGCGTAATATCGGTGGGGTTTTAGCGCAACAGAAACTCACTCGCACGCTGATTGCTACATTATCAGTTGCCGGATTGTCGTATGAGTGGCGGCGTTCACGAAGCAAAACATGGCACAAGAAGTCTGGAAAAGACGAGGATTTTGAACCCTGCTTGAGAGAACTCAGTTGGTCGGTCAATGGAAAAGATAGGACTCTGATTTATAATCTGACCGTGCCTATTGTGAAAAACAATATCGATTTATGCCTTTTGGATTGTTCTCCAAAAAATCTTGAAGAATCGTATAAGAAACCGGAATGCTACATCGCATTGGGTGAACTCAAGGGGGGAATTGATCCTGCCGGCGCTGATGAACATTGGAAAACAGCGAGAACCTCGCTGTCACGAATTATGGAGGTTTTCACAAGTAAAAATCTTTCTCCCAGTCTTTTCTTTATAGGCGCTGCGATTGCAAAGAAAATGGCTTTGGAAATATGGGATCAACTGGAGTCGAACAGCCTTTCAAACGCTGCGAATTTGACAAATTCAAATCAAGTATCTTCCTTGTGTTACTGGTTGTGCAATGAATAAAAAGAATTGCAGGTTTTGTTGTGTGGGTTCGAATCCGTTTTAGCTGTGGACGAACCTACACAAAGAACAAATTGAAAATTTCTACATCTCATAAAACCGCTTTATAGTTTTGTTCTTTGCCAGCAGACGAATTGCTTCAATATGAATATCGGTCCCCATTCCTCAAAATATACGCATTTATGTAAATGCGAAAGCATAGTGCCCTCTGCGTGAACCAATGATATGCAAAAAACGATAGACAAAAAAGCCGTCCTCCTTATCAACCTCGGATCGCCGGGATCGCTTGATGAAATTAAGCCGTTCTTGAGAAATCTTTTCTCCGATCCGATGATACTCCCATTAAAGCCTGCTTTCTTGCGCAGGTTCATTGCGGGCGTCATCGCACGCAGGCGCACACCAGTAGTGAAACCACGCTACAGCCTCATCGGCGGCGGCTCACCACTGCTTAGGATTACAACAAAACAGGCTTCAGCGCTTGAAAACTATCTGCGCGCCAAAGGGCTGAAAACTCCGGTTTTTGTCGGTATGCGATACTCCACACCCGCAATTGAAGATGCGCTGCGGGAAATCTCAAAAACAGGGATAAGTTTCCTCATTATTCTGTTCCTGTATCCCCAGTATTCCCT
>JBFMBQ010000529.1:0-6189 GCA_040755115.1 bacterium | reverse complement strand
GTCAAAACTGGGGGTGATTGTGTTAGAATTATTTTCACCCATAGGGTGAGCCTCCTTTCTTGGTGATTTCATTAGTATTTATCGGCAAAGGAGGCTCTTTACTTACACTCTATATGAATAATCCGGGTTAGTTATGGTATTAAAGCCAATACACAATTTTCAAGACCTGACACAATCCCCCCTTTTTCCCATATATCATATTCCATATTGACAGACATTACCGTTTATTGTCATATGTATCCATCTTATAAAGATGAATATTCATTAATATGATTATCATCCATATAAACAGATCCGCAAATCCCCATAAATATGATAATCCGAAAATGGGATATTCTGAAGTGCTATTAAGTAACAATTGTATAAAACATAGAATTAATATTAACCCAATTGATACTATTGTAAATCCTATTCGTTCCTTTATATATCTAAGAAAGCATATAAAGGAGTAGAGAACTTTGCTCTCTCTAAAAACTATTGTTTCAAACACTAAAAAAATATATACAACAATATTAAGTATTAGTATTTTAAAATATTTATTGTCAACATATTTAATTAAGAGAAACATTGATAAATATGAAACAATACTAAATGGAATAAAAACCTTAATATAAAATATATATATGTAAGCGAATGCTTTATAATAATCGCATTTTAATAAATAGATATAATTAATAAAACATCCTATCACATAAGCTTGATATGAAAGAATCGCAATAGTAATAATGAAAAACAATAAATCTTTTTGATCAATATTGGCATTTATAATATTATTAATAAATTGAAAACAAATGTAGAACAAATAAAAAGATAAAAGCAGCATTAAATTCTTATACAAAGTATCTATGGATCGCTTAGCGATTGTGAATATAATATCAAGGCTTCTATAGATTGGCGTTGATTGTCTAATCACATTTAACTACCTTACGACATTTCTGATCGCATTTTATTTCTCTCCTTATAATACAACCCGTATGTCCAACTATACATCCAGACCAGACAAATACTGATATAAAAATATTTTGGTAAAAATCAGGGTAAGTTGTATCAACACATTCCTCTATCGGCATACAGTAAATTTCTTCTCTACAATCTTCTATGCATTCCTTCATTTCAGGACATGGTGGACAAATAGGATGGAAAGGCATATAAACTGTTTCTGAATAATGCGGGGAAGGCGGTGGTGGAGAACACCTTGATTTACACGGATCCTCATTCGGATCCGGCGGTGAATCATCGCAGTCCTGCCCCTGGCAGCCGCCGCCTCCTGCGCCACCTAAGCCTCCTGTTCCGCAACTGCACCAATAGCAGCCACAGCAAGAGGTGGAGACAGAATTCAGGATGAAGTCGGGATTATAAGTGGGCGTCTCATAAGAATTATTTACGGCATACTGCTGCTGCACCTGCTGGCGGAGATACGGCGGAAGATCGTCGCCGTAAAATTTCATATCGCCGATGTTGACAGAGGTTGAGGCTGATGGGCTGATGCCGCAAGAAGTTCCTTGTTCACGGTTCAAGGGTTCGCGGTTCAAAAGTTCACGGCTCAAATTGTTTAAGCCGTTTAAGGCGGTTAGATTTTCAAGCATTTTTATGTTTGGCATCGCTGATTGAGTTTCCGGCTTCGGCACCGAACTTAATACATTACCTGCTGAATCTCTCACCACAACCTGCTCCCCTTCAACCTGTGAGGTGTAAAGAAGATTTCCAGTGGCATCTTTTATCATCGCTCTCTGGCTCTGTCCATCAATATAAATTGTGTATAGGAGTGCTTTGTTTTTGTCCGATATGCGAATCGCTGGTGAAACGGGATTCTGGACTTCGTATTCTACATATTGAACCACCTCACCGGATGCGTCTTTTACTACTACTAATTTTTGACTCAATAACTGTGAAAAGTCAAGGATTTGAAGGATTTTGCCATCTTTGGATTTAATGACGAGGCGTGGGTAGGCGGGGTCGTCTGTGAGGTCTTCAATGACGGTGTTCTGGTAATCTATTCCCGAGATTCCGAATATATTGTCAGGCGAAGGCGGTTGATCGGATGCGCGAATGAACGGGGTCAGGTCTTGAACTGGGAATTGAGACGAATGAACGGGGTCAGGTCTTGAACTGGGAATTGAGATGTTTTCACCCTCCGCAGTTTCTTAATGCTGAACACCTACTGAACACCTACGCAAAATGGCGAAGATTTCAAATATGATCCACGAAGTTCACGAAGCAGGGGCGACCGGCCGATGCCCCTACATCTTTGCATCCTTTTGTTTCCTTCGTGTTCTTCGTGGATAAATCTTTTTCGGTTCTGGCTATGCCAGGTTAAGGTTTATTCTCCAATTTACGGAGATATACAGAACTAAGAAGGATTTTAAAATCAGATCAACCCTGTCCATCTTGTTATAATTTCTTCCTGAATTTTACCAGTTTGTGCAGTTGAGGCTGGAAGCGCACAGGCAGCGCATCGGCGATTATCCAGTCCGCAAGTTGATGCGGCGGCAGCCAGCCGATTGCTGGCGAGAACAGAACCTCGCATCGCTCCGTAAGTTCAAATTTTTTCATTATTCTCTTCGCCCACAGATAATCTTTTCGGTCGGTGATGACGAATTTGATGTTATCGTGCGGCTGTAGAAATTTGATATTTTCAAAACTGTTTTTTGCGTGCTCGCCGCTGCCCGGACATTTGATGTCCATTATCCGCACCGCTGCCCTGTTTATCGGTCGGATGTCAATAGTGCCGTTGGTTTCCACGAGGACCTCAAAGCCTGCGTCAAGTAGTCTCTGAACGAGCGCTGGCGTTTCCGTCTGAAGGAGCGGCTCGCCGCCCGTGATTTCAACGAGTCGGCAACCGAAACTTCGCACTTTCCGCATAATATCGCTTATGCAAAGAAATTTGCCTTTATTATAAGCGTATCTGGTATCGCAATAGGCGCACCTGAGATTGCACCCTGTGAGGCGGACGAAGACGCAAGGCTTGCCCATCCAGGCGGATTCGCCCTGAATATCCAGAAAAATTTCGTTGACTTTAAGCATCTTCTGTTAATTCTTTGACGCGGATTTACGCGGATTCGCGCGGATTTTCTTGGTGTCCTTTGTGTCTTGGTGGTTTATTTTTTTCCGACAGTTGCAAGATACACGGCGGTTTCAATTTTACCGTCGGCATCAACGATAGCGTTGACCTCATCGTCATAGAAAGCGCCGATGCCACAGCAGCCAAAATTCATCGCTGTTGCAGCGAGGTAAACATTCTGCCCTATATGCCCCGCATCCATGTAGATGTAGCGGTATGCGCGCTCATGATATTTTGAGCGGCATCGCGGCACCACCGCCGTCCAGATAAACACCACCGCCGCCGTTTCGCACATATTTTGCCCGAGGCAGGCATCCGCCGTCTTCTCACCGAACTTTCCCTTCTTCAGCATCTCAAGCGCAAAGCGGCGGACATCATGGTGATAGACGCCCTGCTCAAGTCCTGCGATATTGTTGACTACGAGATAGGTCTCAATGGGGTAAAGCGCGCCCGCCGACGGCGCCGTTCGGAGTATGTAGTGAGCGGTTTCTTTCGTGATGCCTGCAAATGACCAGATAAGGTTGGATAATTCAACCAGTGAAATCGGCTGATTGGAATATCTGCGGATTGAGCGGCGTTCACGCATCGCGTCCCACAGTGAATCACCCGCAACGAATTTTGGCTCAGGCAGTTCAACCACGCGAAGTGCATCGGGGTAAATTTTATATGTGCCCGGATCGGTATCCTCCGTCCACCGTGCGCCGCCGATTTTCCCGCGTGAGTATTTGCTCGTTTCCTGGTATTGCTCGCCTATCCATTTCAAGTCCATTGCTTTCCCCCATACTCAATATAATTCACCTTACTGAAATTATTAATTAACACGGATTATTGAAGTTGTGCGATTCAGGTCTGTGGTTTCTTTACTTTGCGCCAGAATCTTTCTGCCAGTATTTACTTCTAACTGCTCTTAAAACATGAAGTTCATACATCATCCTATCAAGAGGAAATTCTTCCCTTATCTCTCTTTCAATCTTCTTCAAGATAGTATTTGGTACTCTCATCTCTCTGGCAGCCTTCTTATAATCAAAATATTTTATCTCTTCCATAATTCCTCCTCATAATTCCTGGGGTGATACAATTTCTATTTCTCTATATCCCTCTAAAATATTAATAGAATTTACTAATCTTCTTGTTTTTACTTTGACCAAATGCTCAAAGTTCCAAGAAACCAGATAAGAAATTTCATAAAAGGAGGTTGCAGCCTCATGAAGGGCATCATCAATATATCTTTCCGGAAAAATTCCTCTTTTAATATAAACCTGTGCCAAATCCTCAATTTTTTTGTTAGTTTTTAGCATCTTAAAATCTTTAACAAGTTTATTCAGATTCCTTCTTAAAGTTTCGCTTTTGGTATCTTCCAATTCTTTTATCGTGATCCCTGAGACATAGACTTGATAGTTGGGTAAAACATCTGTCCAGAATCTGATTGTTGCTTTTTGTCGTTCCTTAAGTCTTTCATCATAAAATGCGCTTGGGGCAGAAGTATCTAAATATAAAGTTTCTTTCTTCATAGTTTTATTATATCATAACGAAAGAAGTTAAATAATCCTTTTGTATTTGAACATATTTTGTTATTCATAATATTTTTGTTTTGCTTTTTCTGATTGGCTTATGAGTAAATTGTTTTGCTTTCGCGCCCGAATAATCTGCGACGGTCTGTCCGTTGCCGTATAGCAAATATTTATAAATGACCAAGCCGTCAAGTCCGACTGGACCGCGCGCGTGCGTTTTGTTTGTACTGATGCCGATTTCAGCACCCAAGCCAAAGCGGTAGCCGTCGGAGAAGCGAGTGGAGGCGTTGTGGAAGACGCAGGCGGAATCAACGCCGTCCATAAACTTCTGCGCCGCGCTTCGGCTGGCGGTGATTATGCCGTCGGTGTGAGCCGAGCCGAATCTGTTTATATGATCAACCGCCTCCTGCAAATTATTGACGATGCGGATGGAGACGATCAGGTCAAGGTATTCGGTCGTCCAGTCCTCTTCTTTTGCCGGCTTCACATCTTTTACGATCTTTCTTGTTTTCGCGCAGCCGCGCACTTCAACGCCTGCTGCGCGGAACTTCTCAATCATCGGCGGCAGAAAGCGCGGGGCGATCTTTTCGTGGACGAGCAGCGTCTCCATCGCATTGCAGACCGCAGGATACTGCACTTTCGCATCAAGGCAAACCCGGAGTGCCATCTTCAGGTCTGCTTTTTCATCAACATATTCATGGCAGATGCCGTCTGCGTGCCCGAGCACGGGTATCTTCGTATTGTTCTGAATGTGCCGTATGAACTCGTTGCTGCCCCGCGGCACAAGGAGGTCAATGTATTCATCAAGTTTAAGCATTTCTCCGACATCTTCGCGGGTCTCAATGATCTGAATTGCATCTTGCGGGACGCCCGGGATTGATGCGGCGGCATCTGATAGAATTTTGACGAGAACCTGATTTGACCGCCGCGCCTCAGAGCCGCCCTTCAGAATCACCGCATTGCCCGACTTGAGGCAAAGCGATGAAATCTGCGGGACGGCATCGGGTCGGGACTCAAACACCGAGCCGATCACGCCGATGGGGCAGGTAACGCGATAAAGATTCAGGTTCTCATCCATTTCAATCGCATCAAGGACTTTTCCGACGGGGTTTTCCAGCCGTGCGACCGCTTCTACGCCCTGTGCCATTTCTTCAATCTTCTGATCGTTCAGAATGAGCCGTTTGAGCAGCGGCTTGTTCATCTTGCCCTGCTGCACCAGTTTCCCGGCGTCAGCGACATCTTTTGCGTTTGCGGTGATTATTTGCTTCTTGCTTTTGCGCATTGCACGCGCCATCGCCCGCAGTGCGCGGTCTTTCTTATCCCCTGACAACGCCGAGAGCGCAAGCGCCGCCTCGCGCGCCTTCTTCGCCTTCTTCAAAACATCCGATTTTTTCATTTTAGTAACCTCCTTAACAAATTATCGCCGCTGCAAGAATTAGATTCAAGGATCAAATATTAAGGGCTAAAAGTAACCCTAACTTGGCATAGCCAGAACCAAAAAGTATGAACCACGGATTAACACTGATATACACTGATATTTGCGCCGAAGGCGCAAATAAAACATCTGTGTTTATCCGTGTCCATCTGTGGTTCCAAAGTTTTTGCCATTTTGCGCAA
>JBFMBQ010000528.1:0-22844 GCA_040755115.1 bacterium | reverse complement strand
ACATCAATAGCCCACCCGAATTTTTTAGATTTTTTTATAATTTGATCTCTTGTTAAATTTTCTTCTTCTCTATTCAGAATAAAAAAAGCCTTAGCAGCGATTGACAAACTGATATAATCAGGATTTCCCATTTCATTTAACTTTTCAACGAATTCTTTTATCTTTTGATTTTCATCAGAATTCATTTTTGTTAAGATTCCTGCTAACATTTCGCCAGATTTAGTTAAGTGGAAAGAATATCTTTTAAGTTCAAATCCATATCTATTTTCAATTCCCCAAATGTCCCTTGTTACTCCTATAAATCCAGCGCCAATTAACTCATCAAGTCCCTGTTCAACTTTTAGGGAATAGGGACCATAATAATGGGCTTTAAAATTTAAATCCTTATTAAGCAATAGTGAAACAAAATACATCTCTTTTTGTAACTTCGTTTTGCTGTCTATTTTTCCTCCAGAGTCATTTAACAACAACAATATCAAGTGTCTTGTTCTCATTTTATCCCTCCATATTTTTCAATATTTCTGATATATTAGTTTCTAACCGATCCAGTTTTTTGTTTTTATCTTGTTGATCTTTGAATCTAACAGGGGCATAGATTTCAAACTTTATATCCTTCATAGATTCATCAATTGAGTTGAAAACCGTTGATTCCTTCTCAAAAACTTTCTTATCTTCTTTCCTGTCTATAATTATTATCTCTCCCTCAGAATTTCTTGACATCTCTTTTACAGATTTAATAGTGAAGGAATTTGCAATAACGAATTCTTTTTCACATTTCAAATCGTCAAGATTAGCAATTTGTTGTTCTAATTTAGATCTTAACTTGCTATTTTCTACAGAACTGATGTTAATCATTCTATCCTTGATTTCTTCATTCCCTATTTCTATATCCATCAGTTTTTTAGAAAATACTGTTTTAAATAATCTCCTTTGATTAAGCCTTTTAAAGATTTCTTTTGCAAATCCGTTTTTATCACTGTGAATTAACTTATCAACGATTCTTTCATCATGGTAGTTGATATAATTATCTATATATCCTGTCGTGTCTTCAAAGCAATATAATCTTTTAAGGAAATCTATTCCGTCTTTTTCTATTCCCAATTCTAATCCTCTAATAATCATCGCATCGGATACAGATCTGATTTTATGGCGATATACTTGTATTGTCATATAGTATTTTGCTAAAACGAACTGTTCTAAAGAATTTATTCCATCATGGTCTACCGCAAGGTGTTTATCTTGACCTTCTGCGTAAGATGTTAATGTATTAAGCATTCTATGATGGTCAAATATCCCATATTTTACACCACAGAAGTAACTATCTCTTAATAGATAATCCATTTTATCAGCATCTATAGGTCCAGATATGATCTCCTTCATCAAGGTAAAATCAACCATTTTTCCGCTCAATAATCCAATTATTTTGTCTTTTTCATGAGAACTCAATAATTCACCTAATTCTTTATTATTTTCTATTAGTTTTATTGTTATTTTTTCATGTATTTTTTCTTTGTCGGTATCACAATCGTGTTTAGAATATTTTTCTAATATATCTTCAGATATGTGTGAGAAAGGGCCATGCCCAATGTCATGAAGTAAAGCCGATAGTCTAACAATTCTCCTTTTTTCTTCGTAATCCTTACCAGGCAAAATCTTTTCTGCCATTAAAGAGGCTATGTGGTAAACCCCAAGAGAGTGATCAAATCGTGTATGGTTAGCACCGGGATATACAAGATGAGCCATTGCCAGTTGCTTTATCTTTCGAAGTCTTTGAAAAATAGAGGTATTTATAATCTTGAATTCAAATTCCGATGGAGTTATGAAACCATATATTGGGTCTCTTATCTCACCCATTTATTATCTTAATTGTCTATAATTTAAAGTCGTTAAATGACGATGTATTATCGTAACCAGCCTCAATGTTACTCTATTTCTAACTCACAGAACATCTACGCATATACAATATCACCTAATGAGTTATTTTACAACAAATATTTATTTGCTATTATTTTATTTCCATACGCCCGCGATCGGTGTGCGGCAGAATTTGCACTTGCCGTTTTTGTCAATGCTGTTTTCGCTCAGCGTGTAGCCTATCCGTCCGATGACGACTTTACTGCACTTGGGGCAGTAGGTGTTTTCACCCTCGTGCCCTACCACATTGCCAACATAAACATAGTGCATTCCGCCATCAAGCGCGGTGCGGCGCGCAGCCTCAAGCGTCTTCACAGGCGTAACGGGGAGGTTCTTCAGCAGATAGGTGGGGTGAAATCTCGTAAAATGCAGCGGCACATCGGGCCCGAGGTTTTTCATTATCCACGCCGTCATCTTTTTTATGTCTGACATATTGTCGTTCAGGGTGGGCACAACAAGATAAACCATCTCAAACCAGACACCGATCTCTTTGAGCAGAACCAGCACATCAAGCACCGGTTTCAGCGTCCCGTCGCAGGTATCTTTGTAAAATTTATCGGTGTATGCTTTGAAATCAATTTTCACTGCGTCAAGCACCTTGCACAGTTTGCGCATCGGTTTTTCTTCTATATATCCGTTTGAGATCATCACACTGCGCACGCCCGATTTGTGCCCTTCAACGGCGCAATCATACATGTATTCATAAAACACCACCGGCTCACCGTAAGTGTAAGCAATGCTTTCAGAGTTGCTTCTTTTCGCATAGTATGCGACATCGGCTGGGAGGAGTTTTGTGTTGGGTGTCTGCTCCGGGCGCGACTGCGAGATGTCCCAGTTCTGGCAGAACTTGCAGTTGAAGTTGCAGCCTGCGGTTGATATGGAAAAAGCGGATGTGCCTGGGAGAAAATGAAAGAACGGCTTTTTTTCAATCGGGTCAACATGCATAGCGCAAGGGTTGCCGTAAACGAGTGTAACATATTTGCCGTTGCGGTTTTCCTTATTGCCGCAATAGCCTCGCTCCTGGTCGCCGACCTTGCATTTCTTCGGACAGGTCTCGCATTCAACCTGTTTGTTTTTTAATTTCTTATAATATGCCACTTCCTTGACAACGAAAATGCCCTTGTGTTCTGATTTTTCTTCCTCCCGGCGCGCAGCAGAGGCAATTACAACTGGCGCCGCATAAACCATAAACGGCAGGCAAACTCCAGCGCACCCGGCAGTTCTTAATAACTCGCGCCGTGTTAATCTTGAATCCTGAATCCTGAATCCTGAATCCTGAATTTTTAACCTCAACCTAAGATATTTTTACTATTTCAATCCTGTTCAGGTCAGCCACTCCGAGTGCGCGTGATGGATGAGCGGCGGATGCGATGTGTCTCGGGGGGCGCTTTTCTTCCGCGAGGCTTTTCAGCCCTGCCTCGCGCCGTTTTTCTTCTATGATAGAATATCCTACCGCATCCAGCGCAACGGGGTCGGTGGAAACTAAAATTGCAGAGTATCGCCATGCCCAGTTGGATTTGTAGCCTGGACCGCCGTGGTATTGAGCGGTTGTGGCATCGCAGATGATGAGGCGCGTTTTTTCGCGGAATACAGGCATCGTGTTAAGGTCAGCAATGTATGGGTCGCAGCCGTTTGCGTGAAACTTGTTCGGATTCAGGATTGCGCCGTAATAATTTTTCAGACTGATTGAAACTCCTGCAAGGTCGTGGTCTTTGAGCACAGGCACATTGACGAGCGCATCGCAGAGGGTTGAAGCGATTCGGCACACGAGCGTGCCGACGCTGCCTGCCTCGCTGAGGTTCTGGTCGTAGCCGAGTCCGGTGTGGTCGCTTCCGACACATCTGATCTCGTTTTCGGCGGTGGTGATGTGGTAGCCTGCCTTACGCAGGTCGCGGTCGGTCTGATCCCATAGAATGATGTTTGATTTTTTAATCCCGACCGATTCAAGTCCATCACATATTGCTCTTACCAGTTCCGGACGCGGCGACAAACTTCTGCCCCCAAGACAGTTCAGTTTCAGTCCGACAGTCTCATAAGAGTGAAAAAAATGCCGCCACGCCGCTTCTTCATCTTTTTTGCCGGCGACGATCTGCACCGCCTCGGACAGCAATTCACGCGTTCGTCTATCGTCAAGTGCGCTGCCTTTCCATATTTTCTCGCTGCGGGCGATGACAACGATGGGTTTTTCGGATGATACCTTTTTCGCTGCACCTGCCTTTACACCTGTGCGATCGGTCTTTTTATCAGAGGCACAGGCAGGCGCAAACAGTGAAAATCCCGCAGCGCCTGCCGCGCCAACGCACATCTGAATGAACCTGCGGCGGGAAGAATCATTTAGTCTTGAGTTCTGAGTTCTGAGTTCTGAGTTGGACATTTGACGCTTATTACGCTGATATAAAATTATGATTGACGACGATCATCGCCTCACACTTATCATAGCGAATCGGCGTATTCAGCGTCTACTTTTTTATTCCGAGGTCTTCAAGCGTGAAGATCGGATCGTAATCATATCGGTTCATCTCAGGAAGTTTCTCTTCCATACGATCAACCAGAGCGATCAGTTTTACTACTCGGCAGTCCATCTCTTCCACGACACGCGCCGCCCTGAGCAGCGAACCGCCGGATGTAACCACATCATCAATGAGCACCACACTTGAGCCGGGCGGCAGACTCCCCTCTATGAACTGCCCCGTCCCGTGCTTCTTCGGCTCCTTCCGGACGATGAATACCAGTATCGGTTTTCCCCGGCGGTAAGATTCCGCAGCCGCTGCCCCCACTATGGGGTCGGCGCCGAGCGTTGGACCGCCCAGCGCATCAAACTCAACATCACAGAGATGATCAAGCACAACGCACGCCGTCAGAAACGCACCCTCCGCATCAAGCGTTATCTGTTTCCCATCTATGTAATGCGTGCTTTTCCTGCCCGATGTCAGTGTGAATTCACCGAAACGCACCGCCTTCTCAATGAGCAGTTCACGCAACCGTGCACGATATTCATTCGTTTTGTTATTCATAGTAATACTTATATTAAAAAATTTTTCTCATTTTTACAAACAGGAGTCAAAGATTCACCACAGAGAGCGCAGAGGAAAAATCAACCTCAGAATGAAGTCCAAAGCCTGAATCTTGATCTTCTCCCTCTGCATATTTTGCGTCTTTGCGTCCTCTGCGCTAAAATTTTTGAAATGCCTTGATAAAATATGTGTTAATCTGTGGAATCTGTGGATCAAAAAAGGAGCGAGAAGATTACAGACCTTTCAATAATAATCATAACACTTGATGCGTTTCCGCTTCTGCGCAGGTGTATTGAATCAATCCGCACATCCGTGCGGAAAATTTCTTTTGAAATCATCGTTGTGGACAACGGTTCTGCCGATGGCACAGCCGACTGGCTCTCCGGGCAGAAGGAAATCAGGACGATACGAAATGAACATAACCGCGGCGTCGCCCCTGCACGGAATCAGGGCTTGAAGGAAGCGCGAGGGCGATACCTTCTGATACTGGATGTTGACACGGAGGTGGAGCGCGCCGCACTGGATACGCTCGTGTGGCAGATGGAATCCTATCCACGGACAGGCATCGGCGCACCGATGCTCACGGACGCAGACGGCAGCCTCCAGTTCACCTGCCGCCGCTATCCGACTGTCTTCAGCAAACTTTATCGCCGCATGCCGTTCGCTTTCGCCGAAAAGAGATTGGACAAGGAGTTACTCAAGGACTGGGACCACGGCATCGCCAGAGAGGTTGATTATGTCATCGGCGCATGCCAGATCATCCGCCGCGAGGCATTTGATCAGGTGGGGCTGCTTGATGATAAAATATTTTATGGGCCTGAGGACATAGATTACTGCCTTCGGATGTGGAAGGCGGGCTGGAAAGTGATGTATTTCCCTGCTGCGCGTGTGAAACACCTTGAGCAGCGCATAACGCGCCGACTGCTCTCCGCCATCACGCTTAAGCACGCACTCGGGCTGGTTTATTTTTTCTGTAAACACAGATATTTAACGAACACGCGAAAACTGCCCGGCGCAAACAGGCAGCCTAAAGCCCAAAGCCATTCAGGTTGAGGTTAAGGTAATGAGAGACGGTAGATGGAAGACGGAAAACGATTAAAATCGTCTCACTTCTACCGTTTACCGTCTTACCTAATGTCTGAAGAATCTGTGAAAATCTGTGTAATCCGCGCCAAAAAACACAGGAGGTTCGCAATGCTGAAGAAAAAAACCATCAAAGATGTTGAACTGACCAACAAGCGCGTCATCATGCGCGTGGATTTCAATGTGCCGCTGGACGAGAACCTGCACATCACAGATGACCTGCGCATACGCGCCGCTGTGCAGACAATAGAATATATCCTTTCAAAGAATGCCTCGCTCATTCTTATGAGCCATCTCGGACGCCCGAAGGGCAAACCGAACGAGAAATATTCACTTAAACCAGTTTATGAATATCTTGTCGCTAACTTAAATCGCCCTGTTAAAATGGCGCCCGATTGCATCGGCGCAGAAGTTGAAAGCATGGCAAAGGCGCTCAAGCCCGGCGAGGTGCTTTTACTTGAAAATCTGCGCTTCCATGAACAAGAAGAAAAGAACGATGAGGCATTCGCGCAGAAACTTGCATCACTTGCCGAGGTCTATGTGAACGACGCCTTCGGCGCTGCACACCGCGCCCACGCCTCCACCGAAGCCATAACAAGGTTCATCCCTGTCAAAGTCGCGGGCTTCCTTATGAAAAAAGAAATTGATTATCTTGAGAACATAATTGAAGCCCCTGAGCGACCGTTCCTTGCCATACTCGGCGGGGCGAAGGTGTCGGATAAAATAACAGTCATAGAGCGGCTGCTTGACAGGGTTGACCGCCTGCTCATCGGCGGCGGCATGGCTTTCACTTTCCTGAAGGCGATGGGAAAGGAAATCGGTGCGTCTAAGATGGAAGCGGACAAGGTTGACGAGGCGACCCGGATTATGGCGCTTGCTGTGGAAAAAGGCAGGGAATTCCTGCTGCCGGTTGATGTTATTGCGGCGAGCGAATTTTCGGAGACGGCAGAACATCGTGAGGTCAGCGCGGATGAGATACCTGAGGGCTGGATGGGACTTGATATAGGGAAAGATACGGTTGAGGTTTTTCGGCGGAAGATACTTGAAAGTAAAACGGTGCTCTGGAATGGGCCTATGGGCGTATTTGAGATGGCGGCGTTTGCGGGCGGCACACGCGCGGTGGCGGAAGCGATTTCCGAATCGGGCTGCACCTCTATTATCGGCGGCGGCGATTCGGCGGCTGCGGTGTATCAGATGGGCTTGCAGGATAAATTCTCCCATATTTCCACAGGCGGGGGCGCTTCACTTGAACTCCTTGAAGGGAAAAAACTGCCCGGCGTTGAGTGTCTTGATGATATTTAATCAGTGTGATCAGCGTAATCAGCGTCAAAGAAATTTTAGAGTTATGCAATTCTTTTCCCCGGCAGCGGTGGCGATGCGCTGTAGACTTCTTCCACGCGCAGTGAGGCAAGTTTAAGGCTGCCGATGCGCGGAGCGCGGCGCAGCAGTCCTTTCACCTGATATGCGACCGGATCATAAGTAATCACGCAAGCGGCGGCGTTGATCGGGTGTTTGAGATTTATTTCATCGGGGAAATTTGATGCGCCGACGATAAGATGCGAGTTGCCGACGGGCAGCATTGCGGAAGCGATCACTGCGGCGGGAAAACCGTCGTCGCCGCGCACCGCCAATGCCTTAGCTGATTTAAATCTACGGAATTTCTCTATCACCGGCGGCGGCATTATTCCCCTGCCACCAGGTGCTGTGCGGCTGCGGAGCATGGCGGCTGCGAGTTCAGCCACAGATGCGGGATTTAACAACCTGTGTTTTTCCGACACATCTTCCACCTGTATCACACCTGCGCTCCTGATGCCGGAATATGCATTGTAACGGAACATATCCTGCTGACTTAATGTTTCAAAATGTTCTCCTGATGTTTCAAAACCCTTGAATATCCCCTTTATCACCCACCAAGTGAGTTCAGCAGAGAGCACGGCGACGCCGACATGGTGGTTTTCAAGAAGATTCTTTTTAGTCTTCCAGATCATAAACTCAGCGAAGATGAGCGTTTCCCTGTCCGCTGCGCGTATGGAAGTAACAGGCACAATGTTCGGCATGCCGCCGGCGTCAAGCGTGGCAAGAAATTTCGGCGTCCTGTCGGACGATAGCGCCCGCAGAAGTGCTTTTTCCATTTGTATAACCAAATTACCCCCTCGTGTTCTATGACTCAGATTTTCTGTCAGTTTGCCATAGCCTGCATGCTGACAATCTGGAAAACGCCGTTCACTTCTTTCAATCTGCGATTGGATGGCAGATAAGCGAATTTAAACGAAGTTCTGGTTTTGACGCGTCGTATGCCGAAATCTGTGAGTGGACCGACTTTTTTGACGACAAAGCCGCCCGGCGCGAATGTTTGCGCGAAAGGTTCATGGGGTGAACTGCGCGGGTGAATAACATAGCCGAACAGGACGATCCCCATCAGGTCAATCCCCGATGCCATCAGGATGTTTTCAGGCAAATTGTGAGCGTAACTTGCGTCAAACAGCAGGACGAAACCGCTATTGTATGATAATTTTGCCGTGCCGTCTGAATTCAGCGGTAATCTGCTGAAGGCATGAATCCTGGAACCCGGTGCGTAATATTGAATGAGGGGACCGTAACTGGACAGAATGACATCGCTGGTAACGACATCAACATTGCGGATGCCGTTGTCAGCGAGCCGCTCGCCAAAGTGCTGGAATTCATGCCTGCCATATTTCACCTTGCACAACAAGAGAAGCGACACGAACGCCGTGAGTATAACAACGGCTGCAAGTATTGTCTTCCTGATGGGCGTGCTGCGTTCACCGCTCCACAGGCAACCGGTTACGAGCGTCGCAAAGACCGCTGCCGGCAGCATATAATACACATGCTTGTGCACAAACAGGTAGAACAATCCGAAGAACGACAGGGCGATAACAGGCATCGGGTCGCGCTTGGGCAGTATAAACGAGACAGGGATCGCAACGAGTGCAAGCATTGCTATGGGCGGCGACAGCCCCCACAACACTTCACTTGCCAGTTCCTTTATCACTGCCGCGCTCAACATTCCCGCCATAGTGTGCCCGCCTATGCCTTTCGCCTCAATAAATATTCCTCTTTGTGTCGTGATAAATTCCTGAGTGTGCAGAATCAGATGGGGCAGGTAGAACGACATAGTTATTGCGAGTGCGATCGCGCACATGAGGGCAAATCCCCTGTTGAAAAAGCGAAGGCTGCGCCGTGCTGTCAGTTCCCAGAAGATAACGATGCCGATTGAGAGCACGGCGGGCTGTTTGGTGAGAAGAGCCGCGCCGAGCATAAATCCGGCGAGTATGAAATACAATGTGCGGTTTTCTGCAAGCGCTGCGTGTTGTGAGGCAGACGCAGTTTTTAATCCTTGTTTTTCGTCTTTCGCATCATGCATCTCACTTTGCGATCCAATATCCGAAAATGATCGTTCAGATTCCCTTGCACGCATGTAAAAGTATAAAAACGCAACGACAAGGGTTGTATACATCGTGTCGCCCTGAACATTGCGTCCAACGATCACTGCGGCGGGCATCACAGCCACGAGTAACGCGGCTGCGAGCGCAGCCTGCACGCCATAGATGCGTTTGCCCAGAGCAAAAACGAGCCATATAAGAACGATACTGAAGAAAATCGGCACCGACCGCGCCGTGAATTCACTGGTTCCGAAAATCCGGAAGATAATGAACAGGACATAAGAGAACAGAGGCGGAACATTATAATCAACAGTGCCGAGGTAAGAACGGGGATAAAGAAGCGTGCGGAAGGTATAATTGTCCGCAATTATTGTGTACCATGCCTCGTTGTGTCCGTGAAAGCCGTCAAAGGATTCTTCTGCGCGGTAAATTCGTATGATGAGTGCGATGAGTATTATAATGATTAAGGATAGATTTTTTTTCATAATACAGAATTTTTAAAGATCTTTTAGCAGACGCAGATTACGCCGATTTACACTGATTAACGCTTCGTAACAGATATATTTATCATCCAATTTTTTCAAGGCACGTCGGTCCAGACCAGACCACATTTTTCATTCCCGCTCCCTCCGCCACCTCTCGCAGTTCCTCCATCCGTTCGTCGGGCAGCAATTCGGTGTCCGTGAACGGAAACTCCATACCGAGCCGTTCATATTTAGAAATGCAAAGGTTGGAGAAGGCGAGCAGATCATAACGCTCGGCGGTCGGAATCTTCTCTACAGCGAAACGCGCAATGGCTGCGATGTTTTCTTCCGCGTCCGTGCAGCCGGGAATCACGGGCGTGCGAATCCACACAGGCACATCAACATCTACAAGATGTTCCGCATTGCGCAGTATCGGATTAAGATCAACCCCCGTCAATTCGCGGTGCCGCTGTGAGTCAAGTGTTTTGAGGTCAAGAAGGATGAGGTCAACTTCCCTGACGATTTCATCCCATAAATGCGGCGGCGCGAATCCACTGGTATCAAGTGCGATATGAAGACTATTGCTGCGGCACAGTGCTGTAAAAGTTTTAATGAAATCGGGCTGTGCCAGCGGTTCGCCGCCTGACAGCGTAACGCCGCCGCCCGAGTTCTTATAAAATGCGCTGTCGCGCAGAACAAGTTCAAGCAGCGCCTCGGGCGACCAGGTCTTGCCTAACACTTCCAGTGCAGCGGCGGGGCAGGCATCTGCGCACAAGCCGCACACTGTGCATTTCTCAAGCGCGATCTTCATCCCTTGCGGTGTTAGATTCAGGGCATTTTCCGGGCACACCCTCAAGCAATCCCGCGCGGCGATGCATCGCTGCGGATACCAGACCAGTTGCGGGTGGAACGAGATGCCTTCGGGATTATGACACCACCTGCATCGCAGCGGGCAGCCCTTGAAAAAAACGGTCGTCCGTATCCCCGGTCCATCCTCCGTGCTGAAACGCTGAACATTAAAAATTAGCCCTTCTGTTTGTGACATAGCCTAATGTTTGTTAAGTTCAGTCTGTATACTTGCAAAAATGCCTGCCGCCCATTTGATGCCTTCAAGCATGAAGTCGCGCGTGGGATAATAATCGGGCTTGGCTTCAAAGTTTACGACGCAGTCAGGATTTCGGGTGAGTATTGTGCGCAGGACAGCGGGTATGTCGCGCCAGCCTTCAGATGGATTCTGGGACGGGTGGACAGGCGCCTTCCAGTAGCGGCTTTCAAAGCCCTCATTGCCGCTGCGTGAGTTCTGGAGATGCACGGCGCGGGTGTAGGGCAAGAGTGTATGTATGAAATCCATAAAATCAAACCCGAAGCGGCGTGAGTCAACATCCAGATGCCCTACATCAAGGCAGAAGCCGAGCGCGGGAAATTCTTCAAACATTTTCTGGTAGGAAGATGCCTCGTAGAAAAGGGGGTGGTCAAAGAGGTTTTCCACGCGCACTGGCATGCCGATTTTGTCCGCGAGCGCGGCGAGTTCATCGCAGGCGGCGTGCAGGCTGTCAAGGAGTTGCTGTTCGGTAACATTGGTCAGGTCGTCGCCGCTGAAGTGAGCGGGGCGCTGGAGGTGCACGACGGTGTATTCGGCGCCCATTTCGGCGCCTTCTTCCATAGTTGTGCGTATGAGGTTGAAGGAACGGCGGCGGCGGTCGGCATCCACATCAAGTATGCAGGCGAGAAGCGGATGTTCGGGATAAGAGTTCGGGCGAAAGAGCGGGCAGTGCACGCTGAAGCAGATGCGGTGTTCACTGATGAATCGGAGAAGGTCATCTTTGTGATCGGGATCAAAGATCACGAATTCAGCGCGCCGCAGACCTGTTTCTTCAATAAGGCGCAGATTCTCTACTTTAGCGATAACTATGCCGAGGTTGTCCATATAATACCCTGGCGCAAAAAGTATTAAGACACCGACTACCAGTTTTCCGCCGTTTTCGGTTCAAGTGCGGCGAGGTTCAGGCTGCGCGTTGCCGCGCCGGCGCGATAATAACAGATGTCGCGCACCGATGATACCCTGTGCAGAACTTCGGAGAGCGATTGCTCGCCGATTGCCCACACGCCGCGCCCGCGAATGATGATGATGCGGTAATCGTGGAGGGCACGCAGCACTTCCTCAAACAATGCTTCAGGTGGTAGAAGCGGTATTTTCAAATAGAGAAAACTTCCCTCTGCGTCAATTGGAACTATGTATTGCGGAGTGTGGAATGAGTTCCGAGTTCCGCATTCCGCACTATTGGCAAACTCGGGCTGCATTGCCAGGGCGGCTACTTCCGCCTCGGCAGGATAGGTGTGAGCGATGGCTTGGAAGTTGCTGTGTTTATAGATTTCTTTATGGAAAGCGAGTTCGGCTGTGTCCGCTGCATCAGGCATAAGCGGTCGTTCCAGAAGCGGACCTGGCAGGTTACGCGGCATTGACGCCTTCGGTGCGAAAAGGAGTGTGTTTGCCCCGCGCAGCGAGAGCGAACCTGTGTGGAATGGGCTGAGCCGCGATTCAAATATGCGCCGCCCTGTCCTCAGAAATTCCGCCACCGTGTCAGGCTCGTCTTTGAAATCACATTCTCCATCTGATTCATTTGTGTATGCGGTCGGCGGCACGGGGAAGTTTCGGGGCGGGGTCTCCGCAACGAAATCCGCTGCGGCGCGCGGGTCAATACCGAACAGGCGCAGAAGCCACAGGACATAGCCTGAATTTTCAACGAGCGCGGCGTGATAGAGAGCCTCTTCAAGCGTCCTGCCGCGGGTGAAAGCGCCGTGCCCATGTGTCATCATGGCAACACCATTTTTTAAGTGTGCGGTAATGAGTTTTACCATTTCGGGCGAGCCGCTCGGCACAGCGAACCACTCAACGGGGACGCTCCTGAGGTGATAGAAACCGAGCGGGTCAACGGGACGCAGCGGCGGCAACGGTTCAGCGGGCGGCTTCCGGCGGTCATCAAGTGTTTCAATTATTGCGTGCTTGGTGTGAGCGTGGATGGAGCCGCCGACATCCGGGAGCGATAGAATTGCTGCATGAATATCGGTCTCGGTTGATGCCTTGTAGTGTCCGTAGGTGGTGCGATCTATTCCCGGGAAGCATATATCGGTTTCTTTGAGGTCACCTTTCTGCGAGCCGGTGGCTGTGATTGCCATGTGCGGAGCGCCATCGGCGTCCACCCACTTCATAGCGAGGTTGCCGCTGTGTGAGTCCTCAATATCAATAGTGAGTGCGGCGGCGCCGACCGCCTGGAAGCGGGCGATTATTTCGCGCATTTTTTCAGGCGATGGTCTTATAGAAGACATTTTATCCACGAATTACACGAATCAGCACGAATTTTAAAGACTTAATTTTTGCAGTGTTTCAGGCGCAGGGTTGCCATTTTCGTCCCAATTTCTTATTTCATAATATGCCTTGCGCAGTGTACGAATGTGTTCGGCTGAAACCACGCGTTCGGCGCCGTCGGTGAAGATCGGTTCAGTTTGAAACCGCATCGGGAGTGTGTCGTCCTCGGCGGTGAAGCCTGCGGCGTTGTTGAAGAGCCGCTCAAGCGTTGCGATGCGCTGTGCGATGATTTCAAGTTGCTCAACGGAGAAATCAAGACCTGTTGCGCCGGTGAGGAGGCGTGCGATGACATCTATGCCGAAGGCGTAGCCGGTGAAGCGGCAGATGCCCGCCGAGTCCTGAATGATGCCGAGGTTCTGCACATTGTGCGCTGCCATCGGGCTTTGCCTGACTGAGAAGCGCGGTATCTCTTTTGATCCGCCGAAGAACGCCAGTGAAACGGCGTAGCCGCCGCGCAGGTGGCATGCGCCTGTGGGGCTGGTCATGTAGCCGAGTGACTGTGTGTAGGAGGCGCGCGGGTCGTAGGCTGGGATTTCAAGTCCTTTTACTGTCATTGCAAACTGCGGCGCGCCGCATTCGGTTGTGAGGCGAAGAGAGCCTTCAGCAATGAGGTCGCCGATGCCTTCACGAAAGGCTGTTTGTCTCACAATATCATGCAGCCCGTCTATGTTGCCGAAACGCAACTTATGGTTTCCGATTACACGCGCCGGCAGCAAGCCGTGCTCCGCGCACTCCATCGCCGCCGATAGTGTGCCGCCGAGCGATATTGTGTCCATACCGAACTCGTTTGCAAGGTAATTCAGCGTCGTAATCGCCGGCAGATCGTATATATCAAGAACAGGTCCAAGCAGCACTACCGTCTCATATTCCGGACCCTCGCCTGAATAATTTCCGACCTGCGTGCGCCGTCCGCACATCATCGGGCAGCGGTAGCAGCCGACGGGCTTCAAGAGTATAGTATCTGCGATTGCCTCACCGCAGATGCGGTCAAGGTCAGCCTGCTTATGTGTGGTATCTATAAAGTTGCGATGCGGAAGCATATCAATCCAGTTGATCAGGTTCACAAGTCCTGCCGTGCCGAGTTCGCGCAGAATGCGTTTCGTGCCCGGTGCGGCGCGCATCTTGTAGTGTGCATGCTTCAAGCCCGCATCAAACACCGCCTCATCAGCGACGGTCGTTTTATGCGAGCCGCAGACAATGATGCCCTTCAGATTTTTTGATCCGAACACCGCGCCGGGACCGCCGCGACCGTAGGCGCGGTTCTTCTCGTTCATCACCGCAGCAAACCGCACGAGGTTTTCCCCCGCCTGCCCGATGAAAAGTCCGCGCGCCCCCTTGCGTTCAGGCGTATTCAATAACGAATCCGAAGTCGCATGAACATCCCTGCCCCATACATTGCGCGCATCAATAAAAGCGACGCGATCGGAGAGATCGGATTTATCGCCATCAATAAACAAAACGACCGGGTGTTTTGCGCGACCGGTAATCACGAGCGCATCGTAACCAGCCATTTTAAGATATGCGCCCCACTCGCCGCCGGAATTGGACGAGCCGATGGTGCCAGTGAGCGGCGATTTGAACACTAAATGCCCGCGCCCGGCAGTGGGCGTTTTAGTGGCGCTGATCGGGCTGGTGGCGATAACAATCGCATTCTCCTCGCCCAGCGGTTCAGCCTTCGGCGGCACAAAATCACAAAACAGCCGAGTTGCCAGTCCGCGACCGCCGAGATAATCTTTCATCAATTCCTCGCCCGTCTGGCGCTCTTCAACAGAAGAAGTCGCCAAATCTATCACGAGAATTTTATTAGTGTAGCCACCGGGTTTTTCTATCAATTTTATCTATGACAAATTATTATAGTTTGCAAATTTATTTAACCACAAAGACACAAAGAACACAAAGAAAAACAAGGTGACATTTAAATCAAGATGTCTTTTACAACATCAATCACCGCAGAGGAATCGCCCGAGGACTGCGATTTTTTCAGGGCGTCCCGCCGCTTGTAGATCAGGAGTGCTTTTTTCATGACATTTGCGAATATTTCGCGCGACAGCGACATCGCTTTGACCGGATTCTGGCGGTAAGTGAACTGGTCTTCGCCGAACCAGCCGTCATAACCTGTCACGATGGCGGCGTAGCAGAAGTCGGCAAGCGCCCAGTTGTCGCCCGTGCCAGTTACGCGATCCTCATCATTACTCCTGTATTTGGCGTTGTTGAGATGGAAGTTAGTGATGGGCACGCCGAACCGCTTTGCGGTGTAGAGCATGTCGGCAGGCTCTACGCCATACATCATCTCGTGCCCGTAATCAATTGCGACTCCCATATTCTTGCCGCCGCACGCCTCGTTCACGGTGCGCGCCACGAGCATCGCCTTCGTTGTTGTTGAAATTACCATGTTGCCTTCGCGCGGCTCTTTCAACTTTGCCTCAATGCCGAAACGCAGCCCGTAGGATTTCGCTTTTCTGTTGATCGCGGCGCAGCCGTTTACAAACATATTCAGCATCTCGCCGTAATCAGACTCAAAATTGTAATCCCAGCCGTCTGAGCCGGGCCAGAGGGCGACGCTGCGACAGCCGACGGCATCGGCGATCTCAACCGCCTGTAGCGCATTCCGCAGTGCGGCGGCGCGCACCACCCGATTCGGATTCGTCAGTCCGCCGAGCCGCCACCGCGGATGCGTGAACAGGTTGATATTCATGTTCGTCGGCACCAGTTTTAACCGCTTCAATTGCTTCTTTACCGCGGCGATGATTTCCTTGTCCGGCTTGAAATCAGTATTCAAAAACACGGTGTCGTGAAATTCAATCCCCTCAATCTCAGCCGCTGCCACGCGCTCCATCTGTGCAAGTATGCCGGAATCGCTTGTGCCTTCCTCGGCATAGCCGTCTGTGGCGAAGCGGTCTAAGAAATCGCCCGCGCACCAGTGCCCCGCGGCAAAGCGGATGCCGAAATCCTTGAAGAATTCCGATACCGCTGCCCCCTTGATGTAGCCTTTGTGTTTCTTTTCCAGTGTTTCAAGATTTGATTTTGTAACTTTCATTGCCATCACCCGCCTTTTTTACATAGCATGATAAACCACAAAGCCACAAAGAACACAAAATGTAAATATATTTTTATTTTTTAATGTCCTTCGTGTTCTTCGTGGGTTTCCATTCTTTTCGCCCACTTTTTCAAAGCGGGATAAAGCGAACGATATGCCTTAAGTTTTTGCTCATAAAATGCCTTGTTTCGCCTGTTCGGAAGATAACGTTTTTTTTTTCTGACAGTTGATGCCACGGCATCTTCACATGAGCGATAAACACCTGTTGCGATGCCGGCGAGAAGCGCAGCGCCGAGCGCGCTTGCCTCCGGCACATCAAGCGCGGTTATCGGCGTGCCAAAGATGTCGGACTTCAGGCGCAGCCAGTAATCTGAACGCGCACCGCCGCCGATCGCCTTCAACTCATCAACAGCGACGCCCGCCTCGCGCAGCAGTTCAATGTTGAACCGTATCTCCATTGAAACGCCTTCAAGAAGTGCGCGAATGATGTCGCCGCGCGTGGTGTCAAAGCGCATGCCGAGGATTGCGCCGAATGAGTCGGGATCAAAGTGCGGCGTGCCAGTCGTGGTGAAATGCGGCAGCACCATCAGGCTGGTGGGTTCTGACGCAGCGTTTTCAAGGAGAATATCGTAAACATCTTTTCCGAGTTTTTCAGCCTTTTTCTTCTCGGCGGATGCAAACTCATCACGGAACCAGCGCAGGAGCGAGCCGCCCGTGAAATTGTATGCGAGCGTTGCATACATGTTCGGCACAACATGCGGCGAGCAGCAGAAGTTGCTTTTCAGCATCCTGTTATTGACGATGGCACGGTCAAGCGCAACGGTTACACATTCAACCGTTCCTGTGGAATCGCAGGCGAGACCGGAACGGATCACACCTGATCCGAATGCGCCGCATATCTGGTCGTGCCCGCCGGCAACAGCGATAACACTGTCCTTCAAACCCAGACGCCGCGCAATGTGCTGCGGGATTTCGCCGACAATAGCGCCCGAAGCGGCTGGCGACGCAAGCAGTTCAGAATCTATGCCTGCCTCGTCCAGCACCGCGCTTTCCCAGTGCTTGCGATGAATATTAAAAGCCATCGTGCGTGCCGCGAGCGAGTAATTTATCGTCGGCGGAAGCCCGAGAGAATGGAAAAACAGGTCTTCAAAAAGCAGGAACTTGCGCGCCCTTTTGAAAATGTTTTTTCGGTGCCGCTTCCACCACATCAGTTTGCATATCGTGAAGGTGTGATTCGGCGGTGCGCCGGTCATTCGGAACAGGCGCGAGCGCCCGATGCGCCCCACAAGATAATTGCACTCCTGCTCACCGCGCGTATCAAAACCGACGATTGCGTTGTCAATGATTTTTCCGTCCCTGCCGACTGGCGCTGCTGCCTCGCCGAGCATGGAGATGCTGATTGCGCGAATGGGGTCGCGGCGCGATTTGTGTGCTGCTTCCGCAAGCGCATCGCGCGCATCGCGCAGCACACGCACGGCGTCAAGTTCAATCCAGCCGCGATGCGGGAAAATCAAAGGATACTCACGATACGCCTGAGCGATGATTCTGCCATCAAGGTCAAAAACCGTTACCTTTGTGCCAGTTGTGCCGATGTCAATTCCAGCGAGACTCATATTGTAATCGCCTCACTGATTTCGCAGTATGGTGCGGAGCATTTCATAAGTGAATATTTTATCATAAATCAAAGTATTGTTTATTTTTACGGGTGATTATAGAACTTTTTTGAAAAGTCGGTCTGTATATATTGTTGTAACACTTTAAATGGAATTATTCCGTATTTAAAATGTGCCCCCCTGCAAGATTTACGGTATGATTTTGATGTGTATAAGGATCATCATAAGAGTTTGCTGGGGGTGTGAATTACTGTAACTAATCTTCAGTAGGAGTTAAGTTTGATTTGGAGTGCGGTGGCACGACACCGCTTTGTTATACGGCGACATGTCGCCGTAAATGAAAGCGACATCGTGATGTCGCACTCCGAAATTTAAAGACCTCAAACTGCGGGTTTCCATTAATAATCCATAGAATACAAGCCGTAATAATAGATTAAATTCTCCAATAATACGAGACGATTAATTCTCAGCATTTGGGTTCAAGGCGCAGCCTTGAACCAGCGACAGAAATTATCCACCAAGAAAACACGAGGAAGAACGAATTTTACTACTCCAGTGTTTCTTTTGTTATCAGTTTCACAGGGACAAAGATGTCTTTCTCTACCGTCTCGTTCTTCAGAACTTTGAGAGCGGTTTGCACCGCGATTCTTCCCATTTCTTCCGGCTGCTGCCCGACCGATGCCGCCATCGTGCCTTCTCGGATCGCCTTCAGTGCATCGTCATTGCCATCAAATCCTACAACGATAATTTTCCCTTTTTTGCCACTGGTCTCAACAGCGCGCAGTGCGCCAAGCGCCATCTCATCGTTCTGCGCAAACACGGCATCAATATTCGGATTGCTCTGAAGTATGTTTTCCATCACGGTCATGCCGAGGTCGCGGCGTGAATCGGCGGGCTGCTTCGCGACGATATTGATGTCCTCCTGTTTCATTATTTCCTCAAAGCCTTCACCGCGCAATTGCGCATTGCGCGCGCCTAACTGGCACTGGATGTGCACCGCATTCCCCTTGCCGCCGAGTTTCTCCACTATGTAGCGCCCTGCCATCCTGCCACCCTCTTTGTTGTCAGAGACTATGAATGCCTCATATTCCCCGCCGCTGGTGCCGATGTCAACGACGATCACAGGGATTTTCGCGCGGTTCGCCTTCTTTATGCACGATGCCGCTGTGTCTGTGTCCCACGGCGATATTAAGATCGCATTTACTTGTTTCTGCACAAGGTCTTCAACATCGGAAAGTTGCTTGCCTGAATCGCCCTGCGCATCGGCAACGATAACCTCAACACCATTCTTATTCGCCTCTTCCCGAATACCCGAAGAGACCCTGTTCCAGAACTGGTTGGTGAGCGCAGGCGTTGAATAGCCGATTCGGACGGCGGCTTCCTTCTTCTTGCGTGCGCAGCCGCAGAGGCATAGCACAAGACCGATCATAATTACAGCGGAAAATAAAACGAATCGTTTCATAACAGCCCTCCTGAAAATGTGATTTGACGAAGTACAATTACGCCCATCTTCAGAAAAATATTATATCAAGTTGACACGGATAAACACATATAAAAACGGATTTAAACAAATGTAGGGGCGACCGGCCGGTCGCCCCTGCATCCGCGTAAATCCGCGTCTGAAAATTATTTTTAATGTATTACTGCTATTTTCCCCGTCTGTTTGAAAGTTGTCCTGTTGACGGTATCAATTGCGTGGATGATATAAAGATAGACGCCTGACGCGACCTCGCGCCCGGAGTTGCTGCGCGCATCCCAGCGCGCAAAGGTGCAGCCACCATTGGCATCAAACGCAGGCAGATTGCAGTTGCCTCCCGCCGCCGCAGGCGTGCACCCGCCGCCACCGTTGACTGACGCCGGGAAAAACAACTCTCTCACAAGCCGTCCCCTTATATCATAAATCTTCATGCTCACATCCACAGGGCCATCGCTGCACACCTGATCGGCGTTGAAACCGATCTCCTGCGGTCTGAACACCGAGCGCCACGGACTCGGATATGCATGCACATTGCTCATCGTCAACGGCACAATCGCTCCAGGGGCGAACCCCATCCTGAACCCGAAAGTCTCGTAACGCGAAAAATGAGTAGAAAATATCGTTATCGTCTTCTTCGTCCTGTTCACCACGCCATACATTCTTATCCACTTGTTCTGCGAGTGATCCCAGTAATACACAGCAAGCGAGTCAACATCTATTGTTCCGCCGCCGGTTTCACCGCCGATACTGTCATAGCATTTCTTCGTCATTGAGTTATAGGTGAAGCCCGTCTTTATGCCTTCGGTGCCGGCGTCAACGAAACCGTCGTCATCGTTGTCGCAGTAGTGGAAGATGAGGCGCACATAAGACTTAAAGTTAGTCCCGTCCGGGAAGAACTCGCGGGCATCGCCTGCGCGGACGATGAAGTCGGAATTGAGCGGGTCGGCGCACTGCGGTCCGCTGGCGAACTCATTCGCCAGTCCGCCGCCGCAGTAGCCGGTGGGCCACATGTTGTATAGAACGGTATCTGTTGCCACAGTGCCCGGCGGGAAGACCGCCGTTACGATGCCGTTCTGGAAGAGGAGTCCGCCGTTTTCCTCAATGTATGACTCATCCTCAAGCGTCAGCATGCGAAGTGCGCCTGTGTTCGCACTCGTCTGCATTACAAAGGTGAATGGGAAATTTGGCGAATTCGGGCAGTTTGAACCTGTAAGATTCCCCGGACACTGCGCCATCCCGAACTCATTGTAACCAGCGCGACCCACCACCTGCGGCGCATCCACGCTGCCGCTGGCTGGAGACTCATCCTCTACATACTCAAGATAGTTGTCAAAATCCGCCAGACTGAATATCTGCTCCACAAGCGTGTCATAACCTACGCTTACCTGCTCAAGGTCAAGGATGTTGTTTACATCAACTGAATAACTCACAACAGAGGCATCGGCAGACCAGTTAGGATAATATGCCGGACCCGTTGCTACCGATGGATCAGCGTCATATCCATATACCTGATACACGCCTGTCGCCGTTAATGAGGAAACTGGCAGAGTCGCAGTTGCGCCGAGCCCGCTGTCCGTGAGGTTAATTATGTAAACACTCGTCTTTGACGGCGGTGACGGATTGTCGGGTGTCGGCGAGCGGTCCCAGGAGATGAAAGCGATTTTTGAGCAGTCAGGCGCCCATTTCGGCTTCAGGGGCCAGGGATTATTGCCTGTGAAATTGGTTATCTTCGTGATGCTGGAAGTGTCCTGACGGTATAAACCACCGTTGTCTTTGGAACCTGAGAAATAGACTATGTTCGGTGTATCTGATGTTTTCGCCGCTGCGCCGTCGTTGTAATTGGGCGGTGAGCCTGTGCCATCCTCTGATGTGTCAAAGGGGTCTCGGATCACCATCAACTTATCGCGATATGTCGCATCACACTGGGCGTCATTCGGAGACCAGTCGGGATCATACCAGCGCGCGTTATCGCCATCACCCGTTATCATCTGCCCCATATCCTTGAGTGAGATGGGAGCAACGATGAAGGTCATACCCGCCCAGGCATCAAATCCGAGTGCAGAGTCTATCTCAATCGTCTGCGTGCTCCAACTTGTTACCTGTTTCACCGTAGAATTAGTGAAATCCGTTATCATTATGTATGAATCAGTTGAAAAGAGATACGGCGGCGCTTCTGCGACATACAGAGTTGTTGATGCCGCAGGTGCGTCCTGGTCAAGCGTGTACCAATCCTGTGCGGTTTCAGACGGCGAAAGATTATACTGGCTGCCTGTAGCAGCACCGGCAGTGCCTGTTGCAGAGACCCAGAATAGTTTTTCGGCGCCTGTGATGGTGGTCTCAACTGCGGCGAAGACCACCTTGTCGTTTGTGGGCGCCCAGGTTGTTTCCGACCACGCTGCGACGCCGTAGGTATCAACACCATCGGTGCTGTTTTTCGTCAGTCTTCTGCAATCCGCCCAGTCGCCTCCGGAATATTTCATAGTGTAAATGTTGAACTCGGTATAAGGATCAGAACCGACGGCGGCATCGCCGTCGCAAGGTGAGGTCTGGCGTGAAATGAGGGCGACCTCGTCGCCGTCCTTACTCCAGGACGGATTGAAGACGATCGCCTGAGTGGCGGCGGATGGTGTTGGATTGAAGATGGTTGAGACCGTTGCGAAGCCGCTGATGGAGGTTGTGCCTGATGCGATGCCTGTGCTTGGGCGTATGAGGATGTATGCCGGGCGGTCTGCGCCGCCTGTGTGAGTCAGAGTAGTAAGTGCCCCGGTGTCTTCGTCATAATAAGTCGGCGTTATCTTGATTGGCGACTGCGGGTCATCACTGGGTGCAAATTCAGCCGAAATGCTCACACAAGCCATACCGCTCTGGAGCATGCCTCTTACCTGTGTCTGATCAGGCGGTGTCAAGTCGCTGTTGAGTGCATCCGGCGGATTTGGCACGGTGGTGAACTTGAAACCCCTGAAGGATTCTGGCTTGTTTTGTGAAATGTCTTTGCCTGAATCAGGCGATTGGGAGAGTTCCAGCATCACGGGCACATCACGCCATTTGCCGCCGCTGATGAGTTGATCGCAGGCATCGTAGAGGAAAACGCAGACGACCTGGCTTTCGCCTGCCGGCGTATATGTTACGGTTGCGCCTGACGGATTATCAAAGAGTCTCACCTGTTTTTCAGACGGATTCCAGTCCCATTCGCCTGTCTGTTGTGCGTCGTCTTCCGTGAGGAGTGAGCCGTTGAATTTAACATAATCAGGTTTTGACGGCAGAGGGGTAGAGAGGTTGGAGCAATAGTTTGCGCCGCAGGTGAATGAACAGGAGCCGGCGGCACACCAACTTGTTATCGCGCCGTCCGCCTGGAGCAATCCGATTGCCGATGGGGGATAAGTTATAGTTTTGCCAGCGGGATTATTAAAGATTTCAACTCTGTTGTTGGCAGTATCCCACGACCATTCGTCGTTTTCATCAGGTGTTGCG